>CAZCVM010000033.1:0-4097 GCA_964501965.1 uncultured Leptospiraceae bacterium
CAGCACGCTGCGTCTTTGCGTTTGGTTGAGACGCAGCATACTGAGTGTTTCCGAAAGATGACTGTTACCATTGCGTGCTGACTCCTAGTCGGTTTACGACATAGCCGCCGGCCAAGTATGGATCAAATACATATCGGATTGATAAAAAATCTAGAGCTAAGGATATTAAAAAATAATACAAAAAAATGTCAAACTTTTTTTAATAAAATATTAAAATTATCTCTATAAAAAAATGATAAAATTGGACCAAAAATAAAAAAAATCATTTTCCAAAAAAAAATGAAAACTTTTATTGGACCATATATACTTACAAAGTTCATAAACAATAGAAAACAAAGGAGATATTTCAATGAAAATACAAAACCATCATCGATTTTTTATTTTTGCAATCATTTTTGTGTGGATAACAGCCACAGGATGCGGGCGCACACCTTCGAGGTATTTTGGTCAAGGCCAAAGGCAGGTTATTGAAGTCAAAAATATGAAACGCTTCATCAATGTCAGTTTTGCCAAACATAGTTCTTCAACGATCAAAAATATCACGTTTGAGGGAACCGACGGCTACATTTATACCCAGGAATTCAAAGACATTAGCCCATTAGAAGGAACGATCCGATGGGTTTCACACAAAGAATCCTCATCATTGATCCAATCCAGATCGATTTCCCGCTGGCTTGGTACTGTAGTAAACCTCCGGTTGCCAAAAGATTGCCACCAAGTACTGGGTGTGGATGTAACCCCGGTCTCAAAAAAAGAACGGGTAAAAAATCTAACATATCGAACCATAGATGGCAAAATACTATCCAAAGAATACCGTGAAGGTTTTATTTCACGCAATTTGGGAGGCTGGCTGGAGATCAAAGCCAAAAAATAATAGATTTATGCTTACAAATAAATTATCAGCCATTTTGTGGACAAAAACCGGACAATTATCAGTGTTTTTAGCATTGCAATTGATTTTGACTTTGTTTTGGTTTGTTTTGACAAATCCCGAGTTTGCTTTTTCGCATAGTCAAAAGCAAACCAATAAATCGGATGCAAATTTACCCACAAAATGGCAAACTTTCCAAAAAATTGACAGCAACGCGACTCGCATCAAACTTTTAGATTCAAAAAGTGACTCATTTACTATTGAATTGAAATCCCAAAAATACTATGACCTTAGCTCCAAAATCCAATTTTTGAAAGATGAAAACAACACCATACTTATTCAAAATCTATTGCAAAACCCAAAGCAATACCAGTTCCAGCCGGTAAACCAGCATTCCAACAATTTTGGCTATACCAATGCAGCATATTGGGTACGTTTTGCCCTTCAAAATTCACCCTCCGGCCCGGTCCAGCCTCCAAAAGAATGGTGGCTGGAAATATCGCCTCCCTGGATAAACAAAATTGATTTGTATTTGATTACCAGGGATAAAATCAAACGCATACAAGCGGGCACAGCATTTGCTCAGGCAACCAGGCCAATAGAACATACCAATTTCATTCTGCCATTGCAAGTCAAACACAATGAAAAAACCTGGATATACGCAAAACTCCAAAGCTATTCTATGCAAATTCATTTTCATTTATGGTCACCGCAAAGTTTTTTTCAGACCAATCACAAACGGCAAATAATTATTGGTGCATATTTTGGCGTTTTGTTTATTATGTTTGTTTTCAATTTTATGCTGTTTTTTATTGTTCGGGAAAAAAGTTATCTTTTTTATGCTGGCTATATTTTTTTTGCTATCCTTTTTCAGGCCACGATTCATGGCTATTCTTTTGAATTTTTGTGGCCCAATGCAATTGATATCGGTATCAGCGTCAGCAATGCCATAGCTGGGATTGTTTATATTTTCACCATCCTGTTTGCCACAAGTTTTTTGCAAACCAAGGATTTTTTGCCGCGTGCTCATAAATGGCTATTAAGATACCAGGTATTTCCAGCTCTTTGCAGTATTTTATTTTTTTTCCCGAGCATCAGGACAGATGTCTTGTATGCCCCTGCCTGCGCTTTGATCGGCACTATCATTGTTTTCTTTGTTATATGGACCGCTATTTTGTCTTACCGCCAGGGATACAAACCGGCACGTTTTTTCATTGCTGGCTGGTCTATTCTGGCCATAAGCGTTATTGCATTTGTTTTCAAACAATACGGCCTACTTCCCAATAATGCCATAACCGTTTATGCTGTTTATTTTGGCACAGCCATAGAAATCACTTTGCTGTCTTTTGCTATGGGAGACCGGATGCATTATTGGAAAAACGAACGGGAAAAAGCCCAGAAATTTTTATTGAAAACGCAAAAAATGATCACAGAATCATTGGAAAAAAAAGTAGCCCAACGTACTATGGAATTGAAAAAAAGCGAACAGCGTTTCCGTGTTTTCGCTGACTCAACTTTTGAATCACTGGCGATCATTGATCATAAGTTCCGCATACTGGACTGCAACAAAGCACTGGAAGAAATTTCGGGATTTGACAAAAATCAGATCATAGGGCAACCTGCTATGCGCTTTGTAGCCCCGCAATATCAAAGCATTGTCCGTGACAATATTTTGAACCAATATGAAAACCCCTATGAAGTAAGACTCTTGGACATTCACGGCCAACAAATACCAGTAGAAGTTCTCGGAAAGACCATTCAATACCAGGGGGAAAATGTCCGAATCACAGCTATGCGTGACATTCGTGAAAGAAAAAATATGGAACAATTGAAAGAAACTGTAGACCATATTATACGGCATGATATAAAAAGCCCATTAACCGGTATCCTGGGTTTTGCTGAGCTGTTAACCAACAGCTCAACCCCTGCTGAAAAAGAAAAATATTTATCCTTTATCCGTCAAGGAGTGCAAAAGATATCTTCCATATTGAATAGTCAATCAGACATACAACAAATGGAGCTGGGTACATACCAATTACAAAAAGATTCTTTTGATGTTATGACAGTTTTCAAAAATATTGAAGATGAAATGATAAAAATACGTGTTAAAACAAAAAGCGATATTCAATTTTTTCTAAACAACCAGCATTGGAATGGCAAAGATCCATACAATATCATTGGTGAAAAAAATAAGCTGACCCAGTTATTTAGCAACCTAATCAAAAACGCATTGGAAGCCAGTCCGCACAACGTGCCGGTGAAAGTTTTCATTTCCCAGGAAGCACCCAACCAGTACACAAATAATGGGACAAATCATATTATTGAAATACACAATCAAGGCGTCATACCTGCCAGTATAAAAGATTCATTTTTTAACAGATATGTCACGCAAGGCAAACCCAAGGGCGTCGGTCTGGGTACCTATAGTGCTCTTCTTATTGCCCGGGCTCATGGCGGCGATATTAGCTTCACGACCTCTGAACGGGAAGGTACATCATTGATCGTCAAATTGCCGATCCACTACACATGATACACTAAGAACACTTTGTTTTTTCTTTTACGCTCGCTGTCAAGACATCTTCAAAACCATAACGGCCCGGGGGGTACAATCATAAATTTCAATCATTCATAAACGCTATTCTGAAGTAAAAGGCTGGGTCGCCGTGTCATACACCATCCCAAACCATTGACAAAAATTGTCAAAACGCTTTTCTGTAAACTCCCCCACTGTGACATAAATCGCTGGTTCACCCATAGCATTTTTATCTTTGCGGTGAAAACCAAATTGGGTATCATTCCAATGCGCAAAAACAATAAGATCATTGTTCAACTCTGACACTTCAGGCTTCATAAAATGAATATTTGCTTTGTAAAAAGAACCGGATGTGAGGACTTTGATATAATCTTCGGGAAAAGAAAAATCAAGAACTTTTTCGGTTTCACGCATTTGCTCCGGGGTAACAGCCGGTATAGCTGTGTATCTACCAGCCTCCTCAAATTGAGCTATTAACGCGTCAATTTTTTCTTCCTGTTTTTTTGCAGCTTTTTGAATATCTGACCCATTATTTTTGTCTGGATAATGAAAATCATGCTGTTTTTTTATCATAACATTTTCCTTTGTTAGTTTATCACCGCTAGAGCCTTGGCCGCCAAATGTATTTGTTCCCATTGATGTATTTTGGCCAATCCAGTTGCCGGACTGGCTGAGTCCGTCCGGCAAACATAT
>CAZCVM010000033.1:4107-12800 GCA_964501965.1 uncultured Leptospiraceae bacterium
AACATATTTCAATGTGTGCCCATTTTTCGCGAAAATATTATATGTCCATTCCCGCCAAAATAAATAAGCACCTTGATTTTTGGGTTCTTCCTGAACCCAGATAAAATCTGAAGCATTTGGATATTTGTCAAAAATATTTTGCAATATATTTTCGTAGTTCTGGTCTATCGGGTACAATTGTTCTACTCGAATGATACGCGCATTGTCAATGGAACCAATATTTGATTGGACATTGGAATCTATCTCCGGCACAATGTCCCATTTATTTTTTTCCAATTGAAAATCATTGGCTGCAATTTTTTTGCGGGCAGCCTCCAAATCATAATAGACTTTGCCTGAGCAAAAAATAACTCTTTCTACATTGCTCGATTCTTTACCAGTGGCAAAATCTCCATTATCATCCACTATCATTTCAAAACTGCCATTTAGCAATGTCTCGGCAAATGAACCTGCCTCTGGAAGACGCAGCAGACTTTTGGGCGTGAAAACTATCAAAGGCTTGCGGCTATGCTGCAATGCCTGCCTGCGCAATAAGTGAAAATACTGCCCGGGGGTCGTACAATTGCATATTTGCAAATTGTCATGGGCACACAATTGAAGAAATCTTTCTATCCTGGCACTGGAATGTTCCGGCCCCTGGCCTTCATGACCATGCGGCAAAAGCATCACCAAACCGCTGTATCTTTGCCATTTCTCTTCGCCGCTGGCAATAAACTGGTCAACAATTATTTGTGCGCCATTGGCAAAATCACCAAACTGGGCCTCCCAGATCACCAGTGGTTTGGGGCCCGCCAATGAATATCCATATTCAAAACCCAATACAGCAAACTCTGACAAAGAAGAATTGATCACTTCTATAGAAGCTTGATCATCCTGAATGTGATTGATAGGTATATATACTTGTTCATTTTGAATATCCACTACGGACAAATGTCTTTGCGAAAACGTACCGCGCTGGCAGTCCTGACCGCTCAAGCGAACTGGAATTTTTTGCAGTAAAAGGCTGGCAAAAGCAATGGTTTCCGCCAAACCCCAATTCATCGGCACTTCCCCGTTTATCATAGTCAATCTATGATCCATTAAACGCTGCAATTTCGCACTAGACTGAATGTGATCAGGAATCTTGGTCATGGCCGCAGCAATTTTTTCCAGAGTTTTTGGCTTAATGGCAGTCTCAGGCTTTTTTTCACCTGGCGTTTGCAGATACTTTTGCCATTCTCCTGCTAACGGGATTTTGGTCATGCGCACATCATCTTCATGAGCCTGGGTAAAAGAATCTCCCAGTGCCTGAGCAACAGTGTTTTTTATACTGTCCAAATCCTCCAGGTCCCATTTATTGTTTTTATTATTATTGCTGCGCAATAATGCCTGCTCATAGACTTTGTATGCCACTGGATGTTTTTTGATGAATTGATACATCACCGGCTGCGTAAAACTTGGCTCATCCATTTCATTGTGGCCATGCCTGCGGTAAGAAACTATATCAATAATGACATCTTTGTGATATCTCATACGGTAAGCAAAGGCAAGCCGCATCACCCGAAAGGCAGCCTCTGGATCATCTCCATTGAAATGAAATATCGGTATTTGAAATCCTTTTGCCAAATCTGTTGCATACAAAGTAGAACGGGAATCCAAAGGATTGGTGGTAAAACCAATCTGGTTATTGCTGACAATGTGAATAGTACCGCCTACATGATATCCTGGCAGGGCTATCAGATTCAATGTTTCCGCGACCACTCCCTGACCAGAAAAAGCAGCATCACCATGGATAAGGACTGGAATATAAGAATCATAACCATTGTCATATTTTTGTTGTTTGGCACGGACAGAACCCAAAACCACTGGATCAACTGCTTCCAAATGGCTCGGATTGAAAGCCAAAGAGACTTTTATTTTTTCTCCAGAATTTGTTTCAATTAAATTTGAATATCCCAAATGGTATTTTACATCCGAATAAAAACCTGCATCAGTATCAAAGTTTTCTTCAAACTCAGCAAATAGCTGCGCCCTGGGCTTTTGCAAAGTATTGACCAGCACATTTAGCCTGCCCCGATGTGCCATGCCAATGGCCACGCCTGCTGCTTTAACATTGCCTGCTTCTTCGATCAATGTATCCAAAATTGGTATCAATGCATCGCCGCCCTCCAAAGAAAAGCGTTTTTTGCCGACATATTTTTTGGCTAAAAATTTCTCTAAATAATCAGCCTGAAACAATTTTTTGTACAAACGCTTTTTGCGGGAAATGTCCAAATCCTGAACAAAATCAGGCCGCTCAATGTATTGCTGGATCCAATCTCTTTCTCGATGATCAACAAGATAATAATGGTCAAATCCAATACTACCGCAATAAATCATTTCCAGATAATGAACAAAATCGCGCACTGACATTTTGCCAAAAGAACCAAAATCCATGGTGGATTGCCAGTCTGTTTCTTTTAGCTTTTGCAAATGAGATTCAATAAAATTTCTTTGTATAGGGCGAATGTTTAGCGGGTCCAGTTTTGCAGCCAAATGGCCATGCTTGCGGTACAAATCAACAATACTTGAAAGACCCATCTCATAAATACCCAATAATGACTTTGCCTTGGGGACAAATTCTCCGGCTACCTTATCAAGCTGGCCAGCGGCTTGGGGGTTATCCGTTTCATTGCCGGATTGAGTCTTTGAGGATGATGTAATGGGAGTTGTGTCAGGAAGTTTTGTACCATCCAATTGAGCAAATATTTGCTGCCATTGCAAATCAATTTGTCCGGGATTTTCCTGGTATTTGCGGTAGATTTCTTCCAGTAAATGAGCGTTATCTCCAGCCAGCGCGTCTAGATATTGAATATCCATAAGCCATTCCTATTTTTTCATTTCCTATAACTATTATAAATAATTATTTAAATTTCAATTTGTGGTATTTTTTTTAGTCCCAGAATCGATAAAAAATCAAAAAGCGCAATACTTTGACAGGCCTTCACATTGCTCCGGAGTAATTTCTTGATCAAAAACAAATGATAAGTGCCTGGATTCGTCTTTATTGAGATCAAAAAGGGCTTTGCGTCTATCTTTTTTTATGTTTTCCAAGTCAAATCCCATGATCTTCAATTTGGGCTCATTTTGAATCATGGGTTCCAATGTTCCCAGGCGCACAACCATAGGCCGGCTTTGATGTCTGCCAATTCTCTCAATCTGACACAGCTCAAAAAATATTTTGCCTTCATTGTCCACCGAAGTGACCACAATGTGATCACCCACATTCAAAATCAATTTATTGTCTACCAGGCTCAAAGCTATGTAGTCAAAAAACTCTCGCATGATTCGGGGCGTATACGTAAAAAAACTATTGTTCAAAAGCATTTTCGCGGCGATTTGACCGGGAAACGGATCTCGCCAGGGCACTTTTGTGGTCAAAGAAGCAAACTCAGAAGCCAATGCCAAAATATTTGCGTCCTCATGGTAAGGAGTGGCTTGATGCAAAAGAAGCTGAATCTGCCGATCTATGTCCTCTACTATGATTTTCTTGCTGGCATCGCTCTTGTATTTTTCCCGCAGTTGCAACAATTTTTTGGCCATTGGCTTAATGCTCGGATAATTGTTATGATTTTTTTGAGTATTTTTAGGCCTATGGTGCGTCAAAATATTGTGTTTTACTGCTGGACTCAAATGCTGATCATGGGCAACCATTAAATAAGACAGCAAAGGGTGACTCTGGATATAGCTCATTTCATTTTTATCAAGACCTATTTTATTAGGGATATTCATTTTGAAATAGCCGACATCACAAAACATCGCACTCATCATTAGATTGTTAACTCTTTCGCGCAAGACTTTTGGATTGCCATAGTTGCGGGTAAATTTCATGCCCCTGGTTTTCAAGGCCATGGAAACTACTGTCCGTTTGATTGCTGTTTCAACGTCTGTTTCATTGTTTTTGCCTTGCATCAAATCCAAAATATTGATCAAGCCAACCAGAGAATCTTCCTGTTCATTGAAATCCGTAAATAAATTGTCGATTTTCCCTTTCATTTTCTCTGAAGAAAATGAACTGGAAGAAGATTCTCTCAATTTGGAAAAAAGCTCATTTGTTTCATCATTCAAAACATCCGTATGCTTTTTGCTTAAGAGTTTAGTGTCCGTTAAGCCGGGAACTTTCTTTTTCTCAGCCTTTTTGCCGGTTAATTTTTCATGATCCTCTGTTTTATAAAAAATACCCTGATCAATGAACTTGAACAAACGTTCGATCTCTTCATGGGACGCTTCATCTTTGCGATATATCAGTATCTGGCCTTTATTGTTGTAAAAATCTATTGGTATTTCCGTTTTTTCCTTGAAACGGTTGATTACTTCATCCGAAAAATCAAAGGGCAATAAATCTTTCATGTCATTCACCTAATCCCAAAATTTCAAACAACCCCAGATACCCATCCTAAACAAGCCATATAATTTATCAAAATCATTACCATTGAAAAACAAACTTTTGTATTGCATAGTAAAAAAAGAAAAAATTGATAAAACCTATAGCAAACCCCAGCTAAAAACAACACAAAACCATCACAAAAACCAAAGCCTTAGCTGTGGATCGACCAGCCGCCTGCTGCCATAGCAGCCTCTCGTACTGATTCTGCGAGCGTGGGATGCGCGTGCACAGTTCTAGCCAAATCTTCGGCTGACGCGCTAAATTCTATTGCCAAAGCACCTTCAACAATCAAATCAGAAGCTCGCGGACCGATGATATGCATTCCCAACACGCGATCCGTTTCCTTATGGGCCAATATTTTTACCAGACCTTCGCTTTCATTCATAGCTCGCGCCCGTCCATTGGCGCGGAAAAAAAATTTGCCGGTCTGGTAAGGTATTTTCTGATCACGCAATGCTTCTTCACTTTCACCGACCCAGGCCATTTCCGGCCAGGTATAGACAATGTATGGAATAGCATTATAATTGATATGTCCGGCTTGCCCAGAAAGCTTTTCCGCCCAGGCAATGGCTTCATCTGATGCTTTGTGAGCGAGCATAGGCCCGTCAATAACATCGCCCACAGCATAAATATGCGGAATGGAAGTGGCATACGTTTGCGGATTTACCTGAATGCGGCCCTGCTTTGTCATGGCCAAACCAATTTTTTCATGGTTCAATCCTTGCACAAAAGGTTTTCGGCCCACTGCGACCAACAAATGACTGGCATCTATGCTTGTTTGTCCGGCATTGTCCTTGTCCGCTTGTTCGATCAAAACCCGCAATCCATTGCCTTGCTGATCTATCTGTGTGACTTTCTGCCCAAACAAAAAATCCATTCCCTGGTTTTTGAGCAAACGCGCCAAAAGCGAAGACATTTGTTTATCCGCGTTCGGGAAAAGACCCGGCAGCATCTCTACTACAGTTACCTTAGCTCCAAGACGACGCCACACAGAACCCAGCTCCAACCCAATAACCCCTGCACCTATGATCACCAAGTGCTTGGGCACTTCTGTCAATGCCAGGGCATGATCCGAAGTCAAAATGGTTTTTCCGTCTATGGTTATATTGGGCAAAGAGATTGGTTCAGACCCTGTTGCTATCAGAATATTTTCTCCGGAAATGGTTTCGACTTTTTCCTGGTCTTTTTGCGGCGCAATTTGAATTTCATGTTCAGACAAAAAACTGGCTGTGCCATAAAAACGTTTGATTTTATTTTTTTTTATTAGAAAATCAACTCCATTGCATACATCAGCGACAACTTGTTCTTTGCGCTGCATCATTTTAGATACATCCATTGCAACATCTTGGACAACGATGCCATGGTCCGAAAAACTATGCTTTGCTGCGTCATACCATTCACTGGAATCCAACAGTGCTTTGGAAGGAATACAACCCACATTCAGGCATGTTCCGCCCATTGTTTTGCGCTTTTCCACTATCGCGACCTTTTTGCCAAGTTGAGCTGCCCGGATCGCGCCAACGTATCCGCCCGGCCCGCCGCCAATAACCACTATATCAAAATCATAAGACATATCACACCTCCAATAGCATACGAGCCGGATCTTCTATTGCCTGTTTGATCCGAACTAGAAAAGACACTGCTTCTTTGCCATCAACAATCCGATGATCATAGGACATCGCGACATACATCATGGGCCGAACAACAATCTCATCGTTTACAACAACCGCGCGCTTTACAATATTGTGCATGCCCAAAATGCCGCTTTGCGGAGGATTAAGAATCGGTGTTGACATCATAGACCCATAAATCCCGCCATTTGTTATCGAAAAAGTACCGCCTTGCAATTCATTTAGACTGATGTTTCCTTTGCGCACGGCCAGGGCTAGACGAATGATTTCAGCTTCTATTTGAGCAAAAGACAATTGATCCGCATTTCGCACCACAGGTACAACAAGCCCTTTGGGTCCACCCACTGCCACGCCCAAATGATAATAGTTTTTGTAAACAATATCATTGTCGCGGATTTCAGCGTTTACTGCGGGAAATTCTTTGAGAGCCAACACCGCTGCTTTCGCGAAAAAACTCATAAACCCCAGACCCACTTCATACTTATCTTTGAAAAACTCTTTGTATTTGCTCCGCAATTGCATTGTATGACTCATATCAATTTCATTGAATGTAGTCAAGATAGCAGCATTTGTCTGAGCTTCTACCAACCGTCTGGCAATGGTTTGACGCAATCGAGTCATGGGCACTATTTGCTCCAGAGGCTCATTTGCCATTTCTGAAGTATTTGTCCGGTCCATAGGCGCGGTTTGTTGGATATTGTTATTATTATTATCATTACTATTTTGTTTTTCTTTTTGATTTACCTGGCTTGCATAGTTTTGCACATCTTCTTTGAGTATTTGACCTTGTTTGCCTGTGCCTTGTATTTGATCAGAAGGTATCGATTGATCCTGCATCATTTTTTGGGCTGCCGGCATAGGATCACGCGCAGGAGTGCCCTGGGATTGCGGAGTTTTTCCTGATTCATTTTTTTTATTTTCATTTTGGGAATCCGTATTTTCCTGGTTAGACGAACCGCTACCAGGCTGAATGTAGGCGATCACTTCGTTTACAGTGACTGTATCACCAGCTTGTTTTTGAATATTTTGCAATATTCCAGATTCAGCGGCTGCGACCTCTACGGTTGCCTTATCTGTTTCCAATTCTGCAATCGGTTCATCTATAGTTACATTATCTCCGGCTTGCTTTAACCAGGAAGCTATCGTAGCCTCAGTAATGGATTCTCCCATTTCAGGAATTTTAATTTCAATCATCTTTGTCTCCTTAGAAAACCTTCTTATTCCATATTTACAATAAAGACTAGACAAGCAATAAAAAAAAACTAAATATCAAACGGAGTCTAAAAAAATGACAGGCAGGGATGTTAGGAAAGACATCACTTTGGAGCAAGGGGCAATTCATGCGATTGTGCTATACGTCCGTCACGGACATAAAAGAACATGGGTCCTTTTGCCGGACGCAAAGGAGAATGATAAATCATTTCTCGGCCAAATATTACCTCTACTTTGTGATACATTTCTTTTTCCACTGTCAAATAACTATCTTTTTGCGCTTCAAAACTAGCCAAAATCGTGTTGTGCTGGCCTTCGTCTGTTTCCACCAGCCCCTGGTATTTGTCGTTTGCTGCCAAAAGTTTTTGCTTCATTGCCAAAGCTTCCGGATCCAAATCTTTTTTTTCCTCTTGATCGCGCAAATGTTTCAATGTTTGCTGGATTTTTAATAAAATTTCTTTTTTTTCTACAATGCTTTGCTGCAATTTGGCTAAAGTTTCCCATATTTCCGGCGGAGTGCCAATAACAACTTTGGTGGGAGTTTCCACTACAGCTCCCAATTTATTGCAAAAAAGGTATGCGCCGGCAATGGCTTTGCCGCCCAGCAAATCGCCGCGTTTGCCCTGTAGCACAATGGCCTCTCTGACCACTAGCTCGGAGTGCATCGCCGCTTCACTGATATAGATGGAACCACCAGCCCTTACCACACCACGCTCTACAAAACGGGCATATACATCTCGGCCCGCGTCAATCCGGCCCAGGTCACGGCCCATAAACCCGCCGGACATAATAATATCTTTTTTGGCTCGCAAAAATACTTTGCCTACGCTTTTTTTAATAATGATAGACCCGTCTGTTTCGAGTTTAAAACCATCCGCAATGCGTTCTTCGACAATAATGGTTCCAGGAAAATTGATATTTCCTGTCGAATAATCCACATCCTGTAAGCGCACTACCTCATCGACTGTAATGATCCCGTGATTGTCCATGATAGGGCGACCATTGATTGCTGAACGGGCTTCTTTTCTATCCTTGCTAAGCCGGACATTGTGGCCAATGCGCCATTCCGGGCTACGCCCTTGACTAGCTGGAATCATCTCTCCCAAAAGATTTTTGCCTGGTTGTCCTTCTGAAGCTTCGACTTTTTGAGCGATCAATTCATCCTCTGCCACGCTTTTAATGGCATTGAGCTCTTTATAATCGACCCGGCCATGTTCATCTTCTTCAAACCGGATTCTATGCGGTGATTCAAACATTATTCTTATATAACCATTGCGCCCAGGCCTGGGTTTTCTGCCGGCTGCAATGACAATTTCTTCATGGTACACCGGATTGGTCACCAGAGATTCCACTTTTTCCATGTCAATGCCATACAATACGCGCCGGCCTTCTAAAGCCAAAAGGATTTTTTCTTTTGTAATCGCAAGGCCACCATTGATCGGCGG
>CAZCVM010000034.1:0-8490 GCA_964501965.1 uncultured Leptospiraceae bacterium
TTTTCTTGCAATTTGCGCAGTGTCACTGTGGGCAATCCCGGAATATGCCGGCCCAGCAAAGCTGCGCCGTCAATCCCAGTAAATAAAGCTGTTTGACCTGTACCACTTTGCGGCAAACCAGGAATCTCTAACAATGGATTTGTAGGAACGACTTTGCCGTCTTTGGGCAAAGAATAATCCCCATGCTGCATGGGATAAAACAAAGATTTCTGATCATGCAAAAAGGGATTGTGATCCAAAGACTTGTCTGGCTGACCAATACCCACTCCGTCCATAAATAAAAATATCACACTTTTTTGGGGATGCTTTTGCCATTGCGGATAATGAAGTCGAATATACTCATCCGCCAAAATGTCAATTTTTAGCATATCCAATGGTTGTTTTGAAAATTTTAACACTATGACCGCACTTTTATATATACTAAGAAAATGGCATATATCGTTCTACATGATTCATTTGAATATCAATTTTTTGACTATTGATTTCTTTTGGCAATATTTTCCAACACAGAGCCAAATTCATCCGATACAGCGGCAGCACCACCCTGGTCCAAATCGTCTGGCTCCACTTTGTGAATATCTGACACTATGGACGCGCGATACAAATTCCTTGTCATTAAAAATGCTGGCCGGTTCAGACGCAGTAATGAATCCAGCTTTTTTAGACTCATTTTGCGCAGGCTTTCTTTGTCCAAAGCGATACCGTCAATAAGACCGATCTCCAATGCTTCTTCCGGCTTATATGCCGCGCCGTACATAATATCCCGTATATATTTAGGCTGGACCAATTGGCGAAAACCCATAACATAAGCCGCTGGTAAAGGCATACCCACAAGCATTTCAGAAAAACCTATACGCCCACAATTTTGCAGCATAAAACGATTGTCTGCCGCAGTTGATATGACTGCACCGCCCGCCATAGCATGACCAGCAATTTCTGCGACCCAGGGCTTTTTGATAGAAAACAATTTGCCGTACATACGGATCATTTCTTCGACTGTGGCCCTTCTCATTTCTTTGCTGGCCTCCAGCAAAAAAGCCCCGTCCAAACCATTGCTAAAAAATTTCTCATTTGCCGAACAAACTATCATTGCATCAGCTTGCTCGCTTGTTTGTTGTAATGTGATAAAAAATTGTTCGAGACTCTCTTTGTTCAGAGTATTGTTTGGCTCGATACCTTGAATAGTGATCACACCAATGCTGCCAAATTTTCTTTGTTCAAACTGTACATGAAAGCCCATAGTAACTCCTTTGCGACTTGTATACTAAAAAAACAATCTGTTAGAATGATAAAAAAAAATATTCTTTATCCTGTCAAGTATAACGTATCTTTCCCTGAATATCGAGAATAAATTCCTTGTCGCATTGGGGACACGCATATTTACCGCTTTCAAAGACTTTGGACAATTGACCGCAATTTTTGCATTCGACAACTTGCGCGCTCACACCTTGTTCTTCTATCTCCTCGCTCGTGATCGATATATCCAAATTTCTTGATGATTCAGAAGAGCTAAATTTTGTGTACGCAGAATCATCTTCATAAAAATCTGCAACCATCTCTTCTACATCATCCGTTTGTGTCTGGGCCGGTATCTCTTCCGGTTCGTAATCCTTGTCCCAAATCCCGGCCCGGGCCATATCATTTTCAAATTTTTCATTGTCTGCGACAATATCCTCAAAATCAACAATTTCCTCTGTATTGTAGGAGGGATTGTTTTCTGTATCCGTTTGTTTTTCTTCCCGTTCCCGTTCCAGCTCAATTTCTTTTTCTATATTTTGCTCCGTATTTTGCTTTATTTTTTTCTTTATGTCTTGTGTAAGATCCAGCTCCTTTTCCAAATCCAGCACATTGTCAATATCTTCGATCTCGTCTTTATCGTTTTCATCATCTGCGGTATCCGAATTTTTTTTATTATCAGCACTACCGGCACTATCAGCCATATCTGTTTCATGCGTACTGTTTTCCCATTCATTCGATTTGGCATCTTCCAAATAAATTTTTGTAGCAATGTCTTGCTCTGATATTTCTGCTGAGCCATTGCCCGTCTCTATCTTATCGCTATGATCTATTTCCTGACTATCTTCATATTCCTGTTCTTGCAATCTGCTATCTGTTGTTTTCATTTCACTATTACTTTGTTCGCGTTTTTCCGCGTCTGGAACTGATTCTATATTATTTGAGGGCATTTCTTTTTGGAAAACATTTTGGGTATTTTCTTGACGATGCTCTTGATTGTCTTTTTGCTCCTGTTTGTCAATATTTTCTGAATCATATTCAGAAAAATCTTGCTGGACATCCTTCATGTTATTTTTTGACTCCGCCATTGTGAGCGTCAAATGAAAATGTTGCGCGCAACTGGCTGCTATTTGCAATGCATGTTTATGATCAGTCGCAAAATGAACTTCCTCCTGGATATTCAAAAAATCCAATAATTTTTGAACCTCTTCATTAAAATTGTAATACACTAAACATCTTTGTTTTTCTTGAAAACTTTTGGCCACTGAGATGAGTGCGCCAATACCAGCATCACTAATAAATTTAATCATGCGGCAATCCAATAAAACAACTTTTTTGCCTTTGAGCAATAATGAATGGAGGGAATTTTCAAAATCAATTGCTGTTTCTGAATCAATATATCCTTCGAGCTTAATATGTGTGGCCAAAATTTTTTGTTTCGAGCTATTTTCCATGTCAAAGTCCTGTATTATTTTTTTGGTATCGCAGATGGTATATGACGCAAAGAAACTCTTGTTTTATAAGAATTTTCATAAGATTTTCCATGAGGCATTTCATGAGACGTTTCATGAGACGTTTTATGAGGCAATGAAACACTTTGATCCACAAAATCATCCTGTTCCTGGACCAATGATTCTTTTTTTACCACAAGAGGTATTGTTTTTTGCTGTTGTAAACGCTGCTTTTCCTTGTTGTATCCGGCATTGGCAATTTTTTCTCTTTTATCCTGAATAAACTCCGCTTTGGAACTGGATGCCTGGGAATCATTGTTGCTATGACTTTTTATTTCATTACTGCTATCAATCTGATCATTCTGATCATTTTGATCATTTTGATCATTTTGATCATTTTGATCATTTTGATCATTCCTGTTAATATCTTTACTTTCTTTTTTACTATCGTTTTTACTATCGTTTTTGCTAGTATTTTTACTGTCATCTTTATTATTCTGATGCATTAGCATTTCCGCTTGCTGCAAAACATTGTCTTTGAACATTACTTTTTCCTGCCGACGGTGAATAGGCTTTAATGAACCAGTCTGGTTTGGATCGTCCAATAACAGATGCCTGGCCTTTTCTGATCCCCGCTGTGATTCTATCTGCAAATTGCTATGTGCCGCTATGATCTGGGTACGGCCCCCAAAAAGGATCAACAATAAAATAACCACAATCGCAAGACCAGAAAATGCTATTAGCCCATAGGAAAAATAATACAAAACTTCTTGCATATAACTTTCTATATACGCGTACAAAGGCAGCAAATGAACCATGTAATGGACTGTTCCTAAAACTTTTTCATCTGTACCGTATACCGGAGCAGTAGCATTGAGTACCGGAGACTGCAATTCTTTGTTGATGTATTTAGCAATGAACAATGTTGTCGCGCTTATGGGTAATGAGGAAGTACTATTCATGGTCAAACGGTATTTGTCGAGCATTTTTTCGCCCAAAATAACATCATATTTCAATGGATACTTTTTGGGTACCATCCGCACAGAACTTTGCGCTCGGTCCAAAAGTCCAGCGCGATGAAAAAAGCTATTGTTGTACTGGGGACTCAATTCATTTTTATCCCCAATTTTATCATAATTGAGCATTAAATTGGTGCTAATGACCTGTCCCTGGGAACTTAAAAAAAACATTTCTACTAAGTTGTCTTCCCCGGGAAAAGTAAACACTGCTGTTCCCATTGTTTGCAAACGTTTCAATGAATTTTTTTGCCAATAATTTTCACTGCTTTTTTTGCCCGAAATCAAAGGATCCTTTTTGGAAACCGCATCCGCCAATTGCAAAGCAAAAAGCTTGGCGTCCCGCTCCATTTGACGCAAATAATTGTGCTGTGCCTGGTCCAATCCGGTATAAATATAAATACCGCTGATACCAACATATCCCATTAAAATAAGTAAAAATACCGCAATACCACTTAAAAAAGCAGCAATTTTTCCAGTTTTCATATTGATTCATCCAGCCCAATTTTTTTTATTGTCCTGCCATAGTTTTACTGTGGCCTATTGTCCTGTTTTTTTTTATTTTTTTTCATTCCTTTCTATATCTATGGAAATGGAAAAATGAAAAAAATATGATAAAAAAAATTCAGGAAATGGAGTTGACATTATTCATTATTATAAGCTATCGGCAACTTGCCCTGAGTCTTTTATTTAGTTTTTCATATACAATTTTGAAATTTTCGAGATAGCCCTATTAACATGATTCTAAAAAACAATACAATTTTATTCTTAATGCTGTCATGGATTTTTTTTATTACATTTCCGCCTATAGTGCCCCATTCCTTAACAGGCCTTTTACCACAATCCAGGCATTCCCTGAAAGCCCAACTCAGAGTACACAATGGCAACTGGCAAACCATTCAATCCCGCCATTTTCGGCTACATTTTCCGAGCCGTCTGTTGGACCCAGCCCATGATGCCCAGTCCGTCAAAGACAGGCAAAAACAATGGGCACAAACACTGGCCTCTTTTGAAAGTATTTATTTGCAATTGGCCAAAAGCAATTTCGTTCATACAACCACAGCAGCATCCACACCAACGGAAATTGTTTTGGTGGACAATACGGATTTGGCCAATGGATACGCAACCCCGTTTCCATTCAACAAGATCGAGCTGGTTTTGCATCCACCCCAATTGCAAAGCAACCTGCACAATTATCATCAATGGCTTCCTGATGTATTTCGACATGAATTCACCCATATATTGAATCTCGATCAAAGCCGAGCACCCCACTCATGGCTTCGCACTGTATTGGGCAAAGTGACTTTTCCCAATACTTTTTCCCCATTATGGGCACTGGAGGGAAACGCGGTTTACCAGGAAAGCCGAATATCCGGCCAATGGGGACGCAACCATAGCTCCTATGTGGACATGATCATGCGCACTGGTTTTTTGACCGGAACCCAGGCATCCATTTCCGAAGCAAGCCTTTTTGTCCGCAGATGGCCTGGCGGTAGTATTCCTTATTATTATGGCGGAAGATTTGTTCAGTTTTTGGAGAAATATTATGGCCCTTTTTTTTCCAATGGCAGTGCTTTTGCAATGAGTTTTTACAACAATAGCAACAATGTCTTCCCGTTTTTAAGCAACAAAAATGCCCGAGATACATTTCAAGGAAAATCCTTTGAAGATTTGTGGACTATTTGGCAGAATGAGGCAAAGAGGTATTATCAACAAAAATATGGCTCTATCCAGCAGGAAAAAAACGGCATTAAAATTGTTGCTTCCGGGTCCAGAATACCTACTTTTCCCAGTTATACTATGTTACATAGTTATTTAAACTTTTTGTACGACAATGGCCGCTCCCCTGCCTCCTTGTGCCAATACCGTCCGAACCACAATCATACTGTCAACAAATCACAAATCCAGTGCAAAATGCGAATCAATCATCCCATGGACTACTCCTTTCAGGGACAGACCCTATGGCTTGTAGACCTGCAAATCCATCAATCCAGGTTGCTTTCTGGAGACCTATTCTATTTGCCGGATACAACCACACACAAAATGCTCACCCAAAACCTTCTTTTTGCGTTCAAAGCAAAACAAAAGACAAAAGGCAAACGAATTCATTCTATGGATTTTGATTCCAAAAATCAACTCTGGGCCCTGGTACGCTACCAAAACGGATATTTTTATGTCACACTCAGCCAGGGCAAAAAACCCACATTGACTGCTTTGTCCGGTCGTACCCATATTTTGCGCTCTTTGTACACCATCGGCAAAGTCCGTTTTGCGCCTGCGCCGGCAAAACAAACTGCCGAATTGGCAGTCATCGCCCGCACTTCCAAAAATAAAAATAGCCTCATTCTTTTTACATTAAAAAGATTCCCCGCCAAGCAGCCCAATTGGCAAGTCACCCGAATCCGTCAAATTGATATTCCAGCAAAAAATACCACACATCCGGCCTGGCATCCAAAACAAAAAAACAAAATATTGGTCAGCTCTGACCCTAAAAATATTTTCAATATTTTTGAAATTGATATTTCTCAAAAAATGGCTCGACCATTGACCAATGTTGTCACCGGCGCATTTTGTCCGGCAATATCGCCCGACGCAAAAGAAATCGCGTTTTCCTATTACCGCGCAGACGGATTTGCGCTGGCTACAATGCCTTATACAGGGTCTGCCCCTGTATCAAAAACTGAGTCTAAAACAGGGTCTGTCCCTATATCTGCAATACCTGCAATATCTACAAAAGGGTCTGTCCCCATCACCGTTCAAGAAATCTCTGCTGTGTCCCGCCCATTGCACCTTGGGCCGGTAGCTGCCAACAATAAAATCCAGACAGATTCAACAACCAGACCCGGGGCCTATTCTCCCTTTCCTGCTTTGTGGCCCAAGCTATTCATCCCCATTGTATACTCAGAACAATGGATTATTGGCTGCCTTTGTTGACGGTTGGCTATGTACACAATAGCATTGTTCTTGATCCAACATATACAGAAAAAAAATGGGCGCAATTGCCCACCTCTATCTGGCAGCGCGAACAATATGTTTTCGCGCAATTCCAATTCCCTGCCATTTTTTTGAAAAAATACTTTTCCTGGCTTTTGATGTACCATTTTACCTGGCAAAAAAACCAAACCGCGCTGTATGGCAGCCAAAAAAATAATGAGCAACATTTTATAACTGGATTTGTTTATGACTCTACACAGTCCTATGTCTATTCGGTAGGTCCGGAAAACGGCCTATCATTTATTTCCACATGGGACATATACCAAAAAATATCTCATTTTTCTTACAATGGAAACAATGAGACCAACAATGCTGCTGGTTTCGCAACCTGGCATCATTTGTGGCAGCAAAAGCCTATCCATGAATGGAATACAAAAATTGGCGCGTACCTACCTTCCATTTGGGACAACCATTCATGGCTGATACAGTGGCAATATGGCTGGATATTGTCTACTACCGATACTGCAGGATATTCATTGTCTGCCTGGCCTGGCATGCGCGAGAAAAATCTTTACCAAAATGTATCCCAGGGCATACGCGGCTACCCATCCTATCAAAAATGGGGCAACCGGCTCATGCAATGGACGGCCGAGTACCGGCTGCCAATTTGGCAGCCGGATTGGGCATACCGCTCACGGCCCATTATGCTTCGGGATATTTCAGCTATATTCTTTTTTGAAGCAGGAGCTGTGGACAATATAGGTCAACGCCATGATTGGATCGCGCTTGGCACACTCAAACACAAATATTTCCGTGCTTTGGGAATGGAAATACACAACAGAATTACCATTGGGTATCATTTGGATATTTTTTTGTACGCTGGCTGGGCCAAAGGCTTGGATGCAAACGGCGAAGACCAGTTTTATTTTGGATTGACCACTGCGGATATAGAAACTACATTGGGCAAAGGACCGCGATGGTTACGTGCGGACCGTTTATGGAAATAATTTTTCAAAAAGCACAAAAAATAACAAAAATATGTATCACAAAATAAAAAAGGATTGCCTTTTTTAACTTTTTATGACATATTTCAAGGTAAAAAGACAAAGGAAGTAACATGGCAGAAGATATTTTTAAACCGTTAAAAGATGTACTATCAACAGCACAAAATTTTGTGGATGAACAAAAAGGCAAATGGGATGATTTGCAATGGCAAGAATTTTTGAATGATATGCAAAAGAAAGGTATTGAAGTTTCTGACGAAATGAAAAACAATGCAGGTGCTGTTTTAGAAAGCATGAAAAATGTTTACAATTCCATGTCCGCTACGGATGGGGTATCCGCTTCATTATCTGAGCTCACCAATGATATCGTCCAATTCGTCAAAAAGCAAAAAGGCACATGGAATCATGCAGAATGGGAAGCATTGCTCGAATCATTGCAAAAAAAAGGCATGGAATTGACAGACGAAACCAAAAATTATGTTGGCGGCATCTTGGAAGCAGCCAAAAAAATCTATACTCAAGAACAATCCAAACAACCAGGCCCCAACAAAACTACCAATAAGACGGGCCAATAAATAGATTTTTTGATTTTCCATTACAACTAACCAGGAATGGTTTCTTGCTAACAAACTAGTGGAACTAGCCAAAATAGCTAAGAAGCCATTCCGTTTTATTGTCACACAATATGCTGCGTCAACAAATCAATGACAGTATCAAATACCTGCAATCATTGGGTCCCAATAGAATCTGGCTATTGATCTCAGAGCTGGGTATGGAACGCCTCAATGAATTGTCCCGCAATATCAATGATCCTGACAAAATTCTTAGCGTTTATCAAAATTGTCCTTT
>CAZCVM010000034.1:8500-12764 GCA_964501965.1 uncultured Leptospiraceae bacterium
TTGAAAAAGTATTGTCTTTGATGAAAAAGCAATCCAATGAAGAAATCATTTTGTATATGAATGAACTAAAATCATCGGATATCGAATTTCTGTTGAACAATCTGCCGGAACAAAGCATTTTGACCTGGAGTCAAAAAGTTCCCTACAAAGACAGTATCCAAATGATTGCCCGTATCGGTGCCAGACAATCTTTTTATATTTTATCCCACATTGATTTGGACAAGGCTGTGGCGATCTGGAAAATAGTCCGCACTAAAACATTGATCCAGGTTGTTTTGGATATCGGCGCGTCGGATGCTGTTCAAATTGGTAAAGCTATTTCTCTGGCAGATATCCGCGTTTGGAAAAAAAAACACGCGATCCAAGACATTTCCTTTTTTACAAAATATCTGGGCACAGATACTGTTGTTGAGTTTTATCAAGAAATTTCGATGATTAGGATTGTGCAGTTATTGGATATTTTTTCTAAAGAAGAAATCATTGGCCTTTTTTTCAAAGTCAAAAATTCCAAAAGCCCCAAAATCACGGCCAAACAATTGGAAAAGCTGAAAACGGAATCAAAAACAAAAATAAAACCAAGAATAAAAAAAATCCCTAAAAATATTTCAAAAAAAAAGGGACAATAAAATTATAATGGTTCCGCGTTGCGGATTGCTTCATCGATTTCATCCAACTGGGTAGATATACGGGCATCGATCTCACCGATATCTGTGGATATTATGACTCCGCCGCGGTCAACACGCGCATCTTCGTATACATTGACCTTTTTAAGAGATTCAAGCATTTTTATCAATTCATCTTTATTGGATGTTGTCAATTCTAGATCAGCAAAGTTGACACGAATATCTACTCTGTCACGGTCTTTGATTTTTTGCAACGCTGCCCGAATATTGTTCAAAACCACGTCTTTTCTTTCTGCTATCTCGTCCTTGATCACTTTTCGGGCGATAGTGAGTATAATATTTACCATTTGCTTCTCTGAGCCCTTAATGATTTCTTCCCGAACATCCACTGCATGGGAAATAATCGTGCCCAGCCTATCAATCAAACGATTGACTTCGGCCTGGCCATCCACAAATCCAGCCTCCCGTCCCGCACGGTAACCTTTTTCTTTGGATTCGTGTTCTGTTTCAATAATTTTTAGCTCCGCGTCTTTTATCATTTTTTCAGCTTCAAAACGCGCTGATTCTCTTTCCCGATCCATTTCATAGCGAGCTGTTTCCAGCTCCTGTTTGATTTTTTCTCTGGCTTCAGCCAATTGTTGGAACGCGATATTTTTTCCATTTTCTTCGATTTGGTTGGCTTTTTGCCTGGCCTCGCTAATGATCCGCTCTGCTTCTGCTTCTATCTCTTTGCGGTAGTTTTCCAGCTCCTCTTCCATTTCTTCAATAGAAGGACCTTGATATAGATCAACACCATCCGCTTCAAAATCCACTTCCTCTTCTTCCGGCATGTTCATTTTCCGGTATTCTTCAGGCAAATTGATTTGCACCCCTTTGGTTAGATCCTGAATCTCCGTAGCTGTAAAAACATGTTTGCTCATAAACGGATTCCTTGTTTCAAACTCATTGCTTTATAACAAAATACGGTATCCAGCCAATGATTATCAAGTAAAAAAAAATCATATTGAAAAAAAGTTATTTCTATTTGACAAATAAATCATTAAATATATTTATTTCTATAAAATTTATCAAAAAGCAAAAGTAACAGGAGTATCAAATGTATTTTATTAAAAAAATAAAAAAAGTTGTATTGCTTTCTTTCGCGTTAGCAACTTTGCTATCAGTGACACAGCAAAGCTTTGCCGCAGTTCCCACTACAGGAAGAACATGGGGATATTTTAATCTCACCACACTTCTTTCCCCAAATTGGGCTTTTGTAGTAATGCCTGGACACAGATACGAGTTTTCCAGAAGCAATGATCCCAATCAATCTGAAATTAAGACCTATTTTTATGAATTATTTGCCGGACCTGTCTATGTCACTAAACTATCCAAAAATTTAAAATTAAAATTACCATTATGGTATTATTATATGGGTTTTGATTTTGCCAATCACAATGCCAAAGGGGCTATTGGAGACTATTTATATTCACATAATATTGAATTTCTTCCAATTTTAGAGTATAAATATAAAAATTTTGTTTTTATGAACAGGGTCATTTTTCACAATAAAATTTACGCAAAAAATAAAATATATGACGCTGCTGATGTTAATAGCGGTTTTTCTATGCTGATCCGGGAAAAATTTCAAATCACCTATATTTTGAACAAAAGCCTTGGTTTTATCTTAGCTGATGAAATATTTATAGGCGCAGTTGAAGATAGCGACACGAAAAAAATGCCCCAGGGGGAACCTTTCTTCGCCTTGCAAAAATTCAATAAAAATCGCTTATATGTAGGCATGTTTTACAAGTTTACTCCATTTTTGAGTATCGTACCGCAATATGTGTATGAAACAAATTATATCCCTAAAGAGGACTACAAATTGAAAGACAAACACCATTATATCAATGTCACTTTGTCGTATGTACTTAAACTTTTTTAAAGCATATTAGCAAACTCAATCTTTTTTCATTGCACAAAACATAATTGTTTGACCTGTCAAAGTGCTAGTTGCTTTATAAACCGCAAAACACTCATTTCTGGTGGCTTTGAGCCAACAGAAATGAGTGTTTACTGGAAAACAAATGATAAATTCATTACTAACATAGAAAAAAGATATTTATAAATATCTTTATCACAAATAATCGCTTAAAGCGGAAAAAAACATGAAATATTTTTTCAAAATACGCGTATTGTTTCTATTTGCTCTGTTGCTTTTGATCGGGACGATCGGGGCTCTTTCTCAGGATAACACAATGCATCAATTTGTACAAATTCAATTGCAACCAGTATCTGGAACAAGTTATTATGAAATTCAATGGTTGCGGCAAAAAAATACAAATCCATCCTCTATCATTCAAACCCAGAAAGTTTACCGAACAAATTTTCAACGCAAAGCACCATTGCATTACCGATTTTTTCGGGTACGCTCATTCAGCCGCCAAGGCATCAGCGGCCCCTGGAGCAACATTCATGCCCTGCCCAAACAAGATATATCTACAAAACCATCCCAAACAGTTGCCTCCGGTTTCAAAACTATCAAATCTGCTAATGGAACCGACAAAAAATATTTTGTCGGTTCATCTTTGCCAATACAAAAACTAAGCGGCAAAAATGCGGATGGATTTTCTGTCAACAATAGTGCAGTCAAACCCATGCAACCCAATCTTGCGATTCAAAGCGATGGCCAATACAATATTTCCATTGTTTCCAATAAAAACAATAAAGACAAAAAAAATAAAACAATCCGTGAATGGAATTTTCACGTAGACCGGACACCACCCAAAACCAAAATATTTATCTATCCATTATTTTACAATGACGCGGATGGAATATGGATCGGCCCTAAAAGCAAAATCATACTGCGCGGCACAGACACAAACTCAGGTCTAAAAAATATTTTTTACCGGATTTCAGACGATGGGCCATTTTTGACATACCAGAAAGAAATATCTCTTGGAGATTTCAATCTGCCACAAACGAAATTTAGCTCTCAAAAAGATCAAAAAGCTTTATACATTCAATACTACGCGATAGACCGGCTAGACAATAAAGAAAAAACAAACCGCATTAGAATATATCTGGATCAAACGCCGCCAAAACTGTCATTGCTTTCCAGTCACACCAAAAAACTCATTGATGATAAAAAAGGGCACTCTATAATGATTGGAATCCAGGATCAAAGCCAACCTGTTACCATTGATGTATATTTAAATACCAAACTGATAAAAACCGTAACAGCAACCCGCCAGGTTTCCATTCAATTGCCTGACATGCTGACAGGAGAACATACTCTACGGCTAAAGGCCAAAGACCTGCTGCAAAACAGCACTATTTGGGAACAAAAAATCAATCTGCCGTGATGCCATCATGATGATGTTATGCTTATTCCAGAATTTTCCTTTTGGTACAACAAAGTCGCGCAAGTCGCAAATATACAAGCTATTTTTCTGATTGGCCTGATTGATTTTGAATTATATTTTTCAATAACCGAACACGTTCTTGAAAAATCAAATCGCCTATTTGTTTACCGCTTTCATAGCCCTGGTCAATAAACTTCTTACCTGAAACATCAGCGGTCGCTTCCAAAGCACGGCGCAAAAATATACCAGGCGCGTATTGTTCCAAACATTCAGAATATTTTGAACTTTTTGAATATG
>CAZCVM010000035.1:0-996 GCA_964501965.1 uncultured Leptospiraceae bacterium
GCTGTGGCAATCAAACTGCGCAAATGATAAATTGATTTTATGGTTACACCGTTATAAGCAACAATGATATCGCCCTTGCGCATACCGGCCCGCGCTGCCGGACTGTACACTGCTACTGATTCTACCTCAACTTGGTCTTTCAAAAAATTTTGGGTCAATGCGCGGTTGCGGATATAAAAACCCAACCAGCCATGCACAATTTGACCATGACGAAGCAAAGTCTTGGAAACTTTTTTGACCATATTGATAGGAATGGCAAAACTCACGCCCTGGTAGCCGCCATTATTGCTTTTGATAGCTGTGTTGATACCAACCAGTTGCCCTTGCAAATTGACCAGAGCGCCGCCGCTATTGCCCGGATTGATCGCGGCGTCCGTCTGAATAAAATTTTCATAATCCGCGAATCCGACATTGACCCTGCCTGTGGCGGAAACAATACCTGATGTTACAGTATGTTTCAAACCAAAAGGATTGCCAATAGCTAAAACCCATTCACCAACATCCAACGCATCGCTGTCACCCAATGGAATGGTCGGCAATTGCTCGCCTTTTTCAATATTCACTTTGATCAAAGCAATATCCGTACTCTTGTCCATCAAACAAGCGCTATTTTTGGGTCCAATGGGAACATTGACATACTCCCTGCCGTCCATCAAAGAAATGCGATACAGTTTTCCGTCCGCCAATACATGACTATTGGTCACAATGTATCCATGCGGACTCACGATCACTCCGCTGCCCTCGCCCACTCGTTTATATTTACCGGTGCCACTGCCTTTTTCCCAAACAGTAATATTGACCACAGCCGGCAACACCCGCTTTGTCACAGCCACAAACTCATTGTTGACCGATTGCCGGGCTGGACTATCAACTGGGCTTTGCAAACTAAAAATCACTGCCCAGCCGAAAAAAACTGCTGACCACAACAAACGTTTGAAAAAATGCCCCAAAACTGGTTGCGCACCTTGCCGTATATAACGTATATATACAAAAACA
>CAZCVM010000035.1:1006-4029 GCA_964501965.1 uncultured Leptospiraceae bacterium
GTTGTTGATAAAATTGTTGACAATATTTTTCATAAATTTTCTAAATCATATTCCTTAATTTTCCGGTACAATGTGCGTTCAGAAATATTCAGAATTTCCGCGCATTGTTTACGGTTTTGGTTCACAAAATCCAAATTTTTGCGAATGATCTCTTTTTCATATACATCCATTGCTACACCGGGCTGTATTGCAAGATTTTGCTCCCAGGAAATCTTTGGCAATCCCTGCTCCTGAATTTCCACCGGTAAATCAGCAATATCAATAAAATTGTCAATCTTCAACGCGACCAAACCTTCGATACAATTTTTCAACTCACGGACATTGCCCGGCCAGGGATAATTGATCAAAGCACGTTTTGCTTCATTGGATATTTGATTGATTGTCTTTTGGTATTTCTTGTTAAAATGATCCATGAAAAAATTGAACAACAACGGAATATCTTCTTTGCGTTTGCGCAGCGGCGGAATGTGCAATGGCACTACACGCAGACGATAATACAAATCCTCCCGAAACTGTTTTTTTTGCACTTCACTCAACAAATCTTTATTCGTAGCTGCGATAATGCGGACATTGGTTTTTATCGCGTCAACACCGCCCACACGCATAAATTCTCCGTATTCCAAAACGCGCAATAGCTTGGCCTGAACATTGATATCAATTTCTCCGATTTCATCCAAAAACAATGTGCCAGAATCAGCCGCTTCAAAGTATCCTTTTTTGCGCTGCAACGCGCCGGTAAAAGCACCTTTTTCATAACCAAACAATTCCGACTCCATCAAACTAGACGCAATGGCCGCGCAATTGACGCGCAAATACGGCGAAGTGCTGCGTTTAGAATTGACCTGAATCAAATTGGCAATCACCTCTTTGCCAGTACCGGATTCACCGGTTATCAAAATAGTAGCATCCGTCTGGGCCACGCGGACACTTTTATCCACCAGCTCAGCCATTAGCTCGGATTGATACAAAATATTATTTTGGTTCTCTTGATTTGATGAGGATTTGCTATTTTTGCTATGCTTGCTATTATTGTCATCCGCAATATTTTCTTGTTCATCAGAATGACTAAAAGAATGACTAAATTTCGATGAGCTTTCTGCCGGAACAATCATCGGCACCGGCGTGGTCACAGGCAAAACCAGAGAAAACTCTTCTTGCAACTGATGCAGCAAATGGGAATCCACATGGACTTTTTCTTTGCCCGGCAAATTGGAAAAGAAATTTTCCGGCAAATACAATATATCACGCCAGGGACAAAGCATTTGTACTTCTGTATTATTTTTCCGGTCCGAAGAAATCAAATAAAATGACAAATCATCCGGCATAGACGGACATTGGTCGCGGCATTGGCTGATAAAAGTATTTCTTGCCGCATCCGTTAAAACCCAATCCGGAACCAGAACTGACTGAATATCCTTTTGCTGCGACAAAACATCTTCCATAGAATCCAATGAATGGACATTGTACAAAGTCAGATCCAATTGATGGAGATAATGGCCCAGTATTTGGCTTTTCTTTTTATTTTTGTGAAAAAAAATTATCTTCAATCCCGCAAATCCTTTCCTTTGCCGGAATAATCCCATCCAGCAAAATCTTTTACCTGGACTTTGATAAACCAAACCTTCTTTTTGCCTAGCCCATTTTTTTGAAAATAGCCTGGTTGTTGATTGATCTCCCGCATGGATACCTGAAAAAGCTCGGGTACAGAGTCAAGCCCAAACATTGCACCTGGAGGCTGCATCTGAATCTGGAATTTGTACGGCCCGCGCCCGGAGTCTGTGTCCACATTGACAGCAATATATATTTCTTGCTTTTTGTTTCTACTGGAACGCATCGTATTCATAGCCTGTTCCAAATGGACTAAATCCTGAGGCACATAAACCCAAAAAGCAATGTCTCCGCTTTTTACCAAAACCCGTCCGGCTGGTTCGGCGATTTCTTCAGAAAAATTCTTTGCCAGCCACAAACGATAACGTTGTTCCGGCGACCGCCGAAGTTGTTCCACAAACGAAACATATTCGTCATGGCCAGGGAAGTATCATTTTGGGTCAAGAAATCGCCTTTCCTAAATTTTTTGAATGGCCCGATTTTGCCCCAGACATATTCAGGATTGAAACTGGCCCAATAACCCAGATATTTCCAAAGCTGTCCAGGCTGGTCACGCCATGGCGAATTCAGCTTGTTCCAAAAATCTCCCTGCCAAATTTTTTTCCGCAGCAAGGACATATTCTTGACCGCAAAATCTTGTTCACGGCCAAAAAAACGAAACCAGTATCCGCCATAGTAAGCCATATCCACCCTACCTTCACTACTAAAACCACGAGTCAGTACAATGCTATGACTGGCAATACCGTTTGTTTTGCGGCTCAAACTGGTCATCAATTTAGAAAGATTGCGCTGCATACCGGGCATGCCCAGAAAAAAAACATGGATATTTTGGGCTTCCAACCGGGCGGCCAAAGTTCCCGCTTGCAGGGTTTGCGCCACATTCAAGCCATTGGTGACAATAAAGACCACGCGCAACGCCTGTTTTTTCCAGGGCAGTGCCATACCATGTTTCAAAGTTTTGTCCAAAGACAATTTTGATTTGCCGCTGTATTGTATGGCCCGCAATTGCTGCTGCCATTTATTTTGAGAGATAAAAAAATCTGTTTTTTTTCTCGTTTTGGTAAACCCAGAGCGTGTGATAGGCAAAATAGAATAACGCACGCTTCTTTTCCCAGGCAAGGCATTTAAGTACTGCCAAAGATGACCGATGCCCTGAGATATTTCCTTTTGAAAAAACTTATTGCTGCCGGACGGGTCCACAAACCAGGCAATATCGATTTGCATAGGAAATTTTTGAGAATCACTATTTACCAGGGTCTCACGGAGCGAAAACACATTGCCCAAAGCGCGATACACCTGAATGACAAATTGTCTTTTGAGATGCTCCTTTCGATGGGTCTGTCCCCGAACAACAAAATTTTTTTTGAAAGCAACGCGCGCCTGGTTGTAACCGGTCTTTTGGATAGCCAATACAT
>CAZCVM010000035.1:4039-12490 GCA_964501965.1 uncultured Leptospiraceae bacterium
TTGCTGCTTTATCAATTGTCCAGGAATCCGTAACCCTCCATCCCAAATGACTCAAATGTCGCTGCCAGACTTTCTCCGGTTCCAGATCCACATTATAATCCTGCCGCAAAGCAAAAATCAAGCTTTTTTTCAGGTCATTTGCTATTGGTTTTGAATGGCTATGCGATATCCAGGGAAAAACAGTCACTTTGGGGGTCGCGTTCGCGTCATTTTGACCCAAAACAAACCAAAAAACCGATAAAAAGGTATACACAATTATTTTTATTTGTTTATGTCCGACCAAAATATTCATAATATTGAATTGCACGAAACTTCCTTTTTGTCTTAGCTATACTTAGCCGATACTGAAATTATGGAGCAAATCGATTACATATCAAACAAAAAAAAAATGTTTTTCCCAGCATCCAGTTTGATCATCGGTATTTTTCTATTTTTGTTCATTTTTTTGTTTTTGGAAAAACACCTAATGGCCAAATCCATTTCTCCGCGATATGTTCAATCTTCTTCCGGAATGCGTCAACCCTATTACAATATAAAGCTATTCCAAACAGAACTGTCCTGGCAATTGAAGTATTATCCGGAAAAAAAAGGCGGCATTATTTTTATTCCCACACCTAAGGGCTACCATCGCTTGTTTTTTATCATTGGCCATGAAAAATACAAATTTAACAATAAATTGCTCACCACAACCTGGCCGGTGCTGCGAAACAATAAAAAGATTTACCTGCCTTACAATATCCTTTATCCGCTCTGCAAAAAAATCTATCAAAACCATTGCACCTGGAAACGGGATAAATTGATCGTTCACAAAAAATACAAACCAGCCTCTACTCTGGATTTGGAAAAAAAAACACCGGACAAAAAAAACAACAATGACAAGCCCAAAATAACCACAGGCCGCAAATATCAATACAATATCCAAAACATTATCATTGATGCCGGTCATGGCGGCAGAGACCCAGGAGCCATTTATGGACGCAGCAAAAATCAAATCCAGGAAAAAAAAATTGTTTTGCAAGTAGCTTTGAAATTGAAACAACAATTGCGTGCCAAAGCACCGCATTTAAATATTTATCTGACAAGAGATAAAGATACCTATTTGACTTTGGAAAAAAGAACCCAAATGGCCAATCGTATCCAGCGGCGCAAAGGAGGCAGCCTGTTTGTTTCCATACATACCAATTCATCGATATCATCACGTACCAGAGGCGTGGAAGTTTATTATCTCAATCCAAATGCCAGCAATGAAGAAAGGCGATTTATCAGCTCCCAGGAAAAAAAATGGTATCCTGACAATTCCCAAAAAAATATCACTGCTGCTGAGTTTTTTCTTTTTAACGCGCAATTGCAAAAAGAAAGCTACCAATTGGCCAAAGCTCTCATCAAATCCTTTCGCAAAACGCTTACCTCGCGCAGTTCCTTGCGGGGCATCAAACGGGCAGATTTTGTGGTACTTAGAGGCAGCCTAATGCCGGCGGTTCTAGTAGAACTAGGATTTTTGACCCACTCGCGCGAACGCCGTTTGCTACAGCAAAAAAATTATCAAACCCGATTGGCCAAAGCCATAAGCCAAGGTATTTTGGATTTTATCCGTGAATAAAAAAAAATGATTGCCAAAAAAAATGCTTGTAGGCATTTATTTTCATAAATAAAAATTATAAAGGAGAAAAAATGGACGAAAAAAACCAAAAATTGGCCAGTCAAAGACAGCAAAGAGCCAGCTCAATCGCACAGGCAGGAAGTATTTCTCAAGCAATCTCCAACGGCCTTATACCATCAAAAGTTGATATTAGTTTATCAGAAGCCATTGTTCTGGGACTACTGCAGCAAAATGTAACAAAATTTATCACTGTCTTTGGGCACGGCTCCACGGAACTGGGAGAGGTATTGCGCATTTATGAAAATGCCGGAATAATCAAAACTTATGGGGTACGCAACGAAATCGAAGCTGTGCACGCTGCCACAACATTGCGCTGGGTCACCGCAGAAAAGGCCGCAGTGGTCACAAGCATTGGGCCGGGTGCTTTGCAGGCACTGGCTGCTTCCATTGCCCCATTGAGCAATGGCCTGGGAGTCTGGTTTTTAATGGGCGATGAAACCACGGAAGACGAAGGGCCCAATATGCAACAAATCCCGCGCTATGAACAAAATTCTTTTTTGAAATTGTTTTCCCAGATAAGTGCGACCTACACACTGCATACCCCCAAAGCATTGCCCACGGCATTGCGCCGCGGAATGATTACTGTTGACCATCCATACAGGCAAGCACCGTTTTTTTTGCTCATGCCTATGAACACACAGCCTGTTTTGATACCGGATTTTCATCTCAAGGAGTTGCCTACTCCGCAAATTCCCGGAATAAACGCGGCCATTGATGACGGTAGCTATGCCAGAGCCGCGCAAATCATACACAAAGCCCAAAAAGTCATTGTCCGCGCTGGCGGCGGCTCCCGTCATGCTGGCAAAGAAATCGAGGAATTCTTGGACCTAGCTGACGCAGTGGTGATTACCAGCCCCATGGCTTCCGGTGTGGTTCCTTTTGACCATGAACGCAACATGACTGTGGCCGGTTCCAAAGGATCGATCAGCGGCAATTTTGCCATGGAAAACGCTGATCTGCTGGTAGCCATTGGCTCCCGTTTTGTGTGCCAATCGGACAGTTCCCGTTCCGGTTACATGAATGTTCAAAATGTCATTAATATCAATCCAGATATACATGCGGCCACGCATTACAATCAGACAATCGCCTTTCTAGGAGACGCAGCCATGACCCTGCAGCAACTCAATCAGGAGCTAAAAAAACTCCCTGCCCAATCATCCCCATCTGATTGGTTTGCTTCCTGCCGACAAAAACGCCGGCAATGGGATGAATACCGGCAAAACCGATATGACCATCCTACATTGTTTGATGAAATATGGCAAAAAGAAGTTTTGACTCAGCCAGCAGCGATAAAAATTGCTGTGGACTGGGCCAATCAAAACGACGCTGTCAATATTTTTGACGCCGGCGATGTACAAGCCAATGGTTTTCAAATTGTCGAAGATAACAAACTAGGACGCACTTTTACGGATACAGGCGCAAGCTATATGGGCCTTGCTGTTTGCGGACTGCTGGCCACAGCAGTCACGGACCAGCCGTTTTACGCGATTGCTTATACCGGGGACGGCTCCTTTTCCATGAATCCGCAAATACTCATTGACGGAACCTATCATGGGGCCAAAGGATGTATCTTGCTATTGGACAATCGGCGAATGGCCGCGATCACTGCTTTGCAAAAAGATCAATACGCAGCAGAGCACGCTACATTTGACCATGTTCCAGTAGACTATGTCCAATGGGCCGATTCTATCCAGGGGGTGAAAGGCATACATGGAGGCTACAGCAAACAATCCCTGACCAAAGCTCTGGATGAAGCCAAAGCTTTTGACGGCCTAAGCCTTATCCATGTGCCTGTATATTTCGGAGAAAATGAGCTCGGCGGCATGGGTGCTTATGGCCGATGGAATGTAGGCAATTGGGTAGAAAATACCCAAAAAATCCGTCATGATATTGGCTTATGACAGATAAGAATAATTGAAAAACACACAAAAATAAACAAAAAAAAAGGATTCACACATCGAAAGGATAAACAATGACATCAAAAACATCAAATCAAATACAAACAAAACTTTTTATTGACGGCCAGTGGATAGATTCGTCTGACGGCAAAACATTTGACGTGATCAATCCGGCTACAGAAGAAATCATATATACCATTCCAGCAGCAACAAAACAAGACCTGGACCAAGCATTGGCTGCTGCGGACAGAGCCTGGAGGCAATGGCGCGAAGTAGATGCCTGGACCAGGAGCAAAAAATTGCGCAAAGTAGCGGACTTGATCCGTGAGCGGCTGGATGACATTGCGTTGGCTGTCACAGAAGACCAGGGCAAACCTATCACCGAAAGCAAAGGCGAAGTCAATGCTATGGCAGACCAATTTGACTGGTACGCGGATGAAGCGCGACGGATTTATGGCCGAATCGTGGATGGCCATTCCAATGAACACCGTTTGCTAGTCAAACGTCAGCCTATCGGACCTGTAGCCGCGTTTAGTCCAGGCAACTTTCCCGCTCTATTGCCATCGCGAAAAATAGCTCCGGCGATTGCTGCTGGCTGTTCTATTATCCTAAAACCTGCGGAAGAAGCACCGCGTGCGAGCTTTGCTATTGCCCAGGCCTGCAAAGATGCTGGCATACCAGACGGCATTGTCAACATTGTTACAGGTGATCCTGGTTTTGTATCCGAATACCTCATCCAATCGCCGATCATCCGAAAAGTCACATTGACCGGCTCTGTCCCGGTCGGCAAAATTCTTCTGCGCCTGGCTGCTGAAGGGGTCAAGCCAGTTTCCATGGAACTGGGCGGCCACAATCCAGTACTCATTTTTGAAGACGCAGACATTGAACAAGCTGCGCGTATTTGCGCCCGTGCTAAATTTCGCAACAATGGCCAAGTCTGTATCAGCGCGAGCCGGTTTTTTGTGCAGGAAAACGCGGTCGAAAAATTTACTGAATTTTTTGTAGATGAAACAAAAAAAATCCGCATCGGCGTAGGCACAGATCCAGACACAGAATTGGGTCCACTGGAAAACCAAAGACGGATAGATCAAGCTGCCGCGCTGATTCAGGATGCTGTGCAAAAAGGAGCCAAGCTTGCTCATGGCGGTAAACGCAATGCAAACTTTCCCAAAGGTTACTTTTTTGAGCCCACTATAATCACTGATATAAAAGATGATATGGAAATAATGACAACGGAACCTTTTTCTCCGATTGCGCCCATTACGACTTTCAAAGACTTAGCAGATGGCCTAGCCAAAGCCAATAAATCTATCTATGGACTAGCTGGCTATATTTTTACCAACAACACCAAGACAGCGTTTCTGGCTGCGGAAGGTTTAGAAACCGGCATGGTCGGTATAAACAATCTTGTTATTGCGGCTGCGGAAATTCCTTTTGGCGGCGTCAAGTACTCAGGATTTGGCAGAGAAGGCGGCAGCGAAGGTATTGAAAGTTATACAGTAGCAAAATACATGAATTTCAAACTATAAACTAAAAACTAAAAACTAAAAACTAAAAACTAAAAACTATAAACTAAAAACTAAAAACTATAAACTAAAAACTATAAACTATAAACTGTAAACTAAAAAGGCAACACCATGACTCAATCCAAAAATCCGAACAACAATCCCGAATACGATGGGATTTACGGCAATCTCACATCCTATGGAGATGAAGGTTTTAGCAAATATTTGCGCCGCACTTTTTTAGCATCAGCCGGTCTGGACAGTGAAGACATTCATCGGCCGGTTGTCGGCATTGCGCATACTATTTCTGATTATACTACATGCCACCGCGACATGGATCAAATGGTAGACGCGGTCAAACGGGGCGTCCTGGAAGCAGGCGGCATTCCATTTGTTTTTCCGACCATTTCTCTAGGCGAGATATTGATCTCGCCAACATCAATGCTATACCGCAATCTCATGGCTTTGGAAACCGAAGAAATGATCCGCGCCTATCCAATGGACGCGGTAGTGTTGCTGGGCGGCTGCGACAAAACCGTACCTGCCCAGCTTATGGCTGCGCTATCCGTGGACAAGCCAGCTATTTTTGTCGTCACCGGCCCGATGCGCACCGGCAATGTCGGCCCAGAACGGCTCGGTGCTTGTACGGATTGCCGCCGCAACTGGGCCAAATACCGCAGCGGTGAAATAGATACCCAACAGATCAATGAATATGAACTCAACCTCACTCCTACCGGCGGCACCTGCATGGTCATGGGATCTGCCTCCACCATTGCATGTGTCACAGAAACTCTGGGCCTTATGTTGCCTAGAGGCGGAACCGCGCCTTCCGGCAGTGGTGAACGATTGCGCTTGTCCGTTCAGTCTGGTCGGCTGGCCGTAAAGCTAGGTCTGGAAAAAATCAAGCCATCGGACATATTAACAAAGGAATCCTTTATCAATGCCATGACCGTAATGGCCGCTATTTCCGGCTCTACAAATACGATCATTCATTTAACAGCTATCGCACGCCGCATGGGCATTGACTTGACATTGGAAGATTTTCATCAAGTATCCAAAGAAACACCATTACTAGTCAATTGCAAACCTGCCGGCCAATACTATCTGGAAGACATGCACAAGTCTGGAGGCGTTCCAGTGCTGCTCAAAACTTTGGAACCATTGCTACACACAGAAACAAAAACAGTGTACGGCAAAACTCTCGGTCAGTCCATTGCATCAGAAAAAGCACCCGGTGATTGGCAGGACGTTATCTTTACACTAGCCAAACCTTTGAGCGGCAAAGGCGCACTTGTTGCCCTGAAAGGCAGCCTTGCGCCGGATGGAGCTGTGATTAAAAAGGCTGCTGCCAGTCCCCACCTGCTCAAGCACAAAGGCCCGGCAGTCGTGTTCGTTTCACCGGAAGACGCGGCTGCGCGGCTAGATGATCCAGCTCTGGGCATTACGCCGGATCATATACTCGTTTTGAAATACGGCGGCCCTATAGCCAGCGGAATGCCGGAAGCCGGATCCTTACCGATTCCGCGCTATCTGGCAGAACAAGGAATCAAAGATATGGTGCGTATTTCTGATGCTCGTATGAGCGGAACTGCGTATGGTACTGTGGTATTGCATGTGTCGCCGGAAGCAGCTGCGGGCGGGCCGCTGGCTCTGGTCCAAGATGGAGACATTATTGAGCTGGATGTAGAGGAGCAAAGACTCGACCTGATGGTATCAGAAAAAGAACTGATCAAACGCCGCCAAAACTGGCAAGCACCGGAAAAACCAAAACGAGGCTACCGCAAACTTTATGCGGAACATGTACAGCAAGCGCATCTAGGAGCGGATCTAGATTTTCTGGTCTAAAATATTCTATAGCCACCAGCGAAGCATAAACGCCAAAGTTTCCAGTATACGGTAAAACCAGGGGCGCTTTTGCCATTCGGAAAAACAAATGGACCTGCTTTGTTGCAGATCAAAATAAAAGCAATCCTTGAGTTCTTTACCCAGCTTGTGGCTATAGACCAGAGCGATGATTTCCAGATTTTTGACCAGGCTCAACCGATCCCAATTGAAAGAACCAACAATAGAATAAGTGCCGTCTACAACCGCGCTTTTGGCGTGGACAAAACCGGGCCATTCATAAATTTCAATGCCATTGCGCAATAACCGGCCATAGAGCTTGCGCATCGCCCAACCGACCAATGGCACATCATTTTTCTGGGGCAAAATAAGCTTTACGCTCACTCCCCTTTTTACAGCGAGATACATTTGCCGGATGCTCCACCGGTCTGGAATGAAGTATGGATTAATAATGCATACTTCATTTGCGGCCAGGCGGATCAGCCTCCGGTAAGCATTTCGAATAACAAAACGCTTAAAAAAAATCTCATTGGCAATGATACGAACAGAGGCATTGGCTGCGGCTTGTCTTTTTTTATCGAAAATTATTTGTGGCAACTTTTGATGATACTCATTATTTATTTTTAAGAATTGATTTTTGTTCCTGTTTTTGTTCCATAAAGATACAAATTTCTGCGAGACATACTGGGCGGCCGGACCATGAATTTTTAGATGTAGATCATGGATACCTTTGCCGCCATTCGCTTTGGATTTGTACTCATCCCCGATATTGAGTCCGCCCAGAAACGCTATCTCATTATCTATACTCAAAATTTTTCTATGATTGCGTCTGGTAAAATATTTCCACGCGCTCCATTGAACAGATAATTGAGCGATAATCGGATGAAAAATTTTTACAAATATATCGTGATTCCTTAAAAAAGGAATCACGTCTTTCTGCGCTGACATAGCTCCCAGACCGTCCAGATGAACATAAACATTTATGCCGCGTTCGCAAGCGAGCACAAGCTCGCGTGCGAATTCCCAGCCAATATTGTCAGCTCGATAAATATAGGACTCAAAAAAAATCGTATGCCTGGCCTGTTGTATCGCAGCTAGCATTTCGGCAAATCCTTCATCACCATCAACCAAAAGACGCGCATCATTGCCCCTGGTCATCTTATCGTGCAGTTTTTTTATTAGCAAAAATTTAATACGTCTGGAAAATTTCAAATAAACCTCAACAAATCATTTTTTTTTGCGCCTGATCAAACCAACAATCTCGCGCATACTTTCGATGCGCAAGATGTACGCGAAAGATAGATAAACCAAAGCACCCAGCAAAATCTGCACGATCACCCAAAACTTTCCGAAGTGCATGGCCCATGGGACATGCGCCTCAGAGGAATGATACAATACCGCAACCATCACAATGGTTGCGGCACTGGTTTTGAGAATCGAAGGAATGATACGACCCAATCCCAAAGACAATGCCAATTTGCGCCGCAGAAAAAAAATCAACATCCCCCAATGCGCGATAGACCCCATAGAAGCGGCAAATGCCAGT
>CAZCVM010000036.1:0-12209 GCA_964501965.1 uncultured Leptospiraceae bacterium
GGGCTTTTTTGTCTCCTTTGACCGAAACAATACGATCGTCTTTAGTGGCGATCATTATCCCGCAACCTGTTCCACAAAAACGACAAGTAGATTTGTCCCATTTCCAGCCAGCCTCAGCTGTTTCTTTATCCTTGTCCGTACAAGCATTTGGTAATAATGTAATTCCGGCTGCGGCAGCCGCTGCTGAAACAGCTGCTTTTTCGATAAATTCTCTTCTAGATATTGTCATTTCATTATCCCTTAAGTGTTTCTTCCCTTTAATCGTAAATATTATAGGCTGCCTCGAAAAATTTGTTAAAACTTTTCTATTTGGCTAATTTTCTTTTGCAATCAAATGTGAATACTATGCTCCTTCAAGGTAGACTTCAAATACCCCTAAATAAAAATGGGCACAAAAAATTGACATGCTTTGACGCCTTTTGATAAAGAGCTAGGCGTAACTTTTAATCTTCCTTAAACTCACAATCGTCCAAATAATAATTCCCCAAATAGCGATCAAGCCTCCCCAAAAAACTAGATGCAACCAAACGGGTGCCTTGCCCCCAGTACTGAATAAATGCCGTCCGGCAACCACACTGGAAAACTCATTCACTCGGCCCATCTGCATTTTTTGTTCTTTTTTGAGAAAGCCGTAACCTTTGCGCAGTTTCACAATGACCGTTAGATTGCCTTTGGAGTCGCCGGGTAAATCAGCAGGTACGGCAAAAAAGGCCAATCCCTTTTTGTCGGTTATTTGTTTGCCTAGGGAAAATTTGCCGAACATCGATTTAATATAAGCCAAAACCTCGATTCCTTGGTTGTTGTATGTGCCTTTTTTATTGGTAATATCGGCTTTGACTACAAGCTTATCAATATTTTGATCGAAATCCAGAACCATTTTGAATTCCGGCACAAAGATGCCCGTCAAATCCGGCATCGGTTGTTCATAATCTTTATGGAAACTACGAATAAAAGCTATGATATTGTAAACCTCATCCTGAGAAAACGTATCTTGAAAAGAAGGCATGAGCTCTCGGCCGGTTCGAATTTTATAAAACAAAGCTCCGTCTGTTTGTTTACGGAAGCGCTTAGTAGCCGGATCACCGGGAGACGGAACCATAAGAGCAGGCTCCTCCTTAGTCGGTCTGCCGTGACAAGATTGGCAAGCCCGTTCATATAGCATCGAACCTTCCTCTTGCCGGTCTTTGGTAAATTTTTGGTAGCTGATTTTTTCTTTGGCCTTTGGCAACACCTTCCACTCTGTGGGATCTTTTTGCCCGAACAAAGACACGGTCACGAAAAAAAGCAAGGCCGCAAGCAGGTATCTCATTACAAACCGACTGCGCCCCCTGATAAAAAAATTTTCTTTTAGGCTTCGAAAAAAATTTGTCTTGAACATAAGAATCACCCTTATGATTGTGTGGTATTTTTGGCGTTGTCTTGCTCGGAATCGACTGCGGCTGCCGAGTTGCCCTTATCATTCCGCTCTTCATTGAGAATTTCTTTATATTCCCAAATAGAAATGATCGGCACAGTTTTGACCAGAATAGTAATGATCAGTAGTGCCAACACAAACGGCATTAGCGTAACAGCTATTTCCGTTACTGTAGGCACATAGGTTTCAAAGCTTTGGGGCACATTCTGAATAGGCAAATTAGGATGTAGTTGGGTTGGAACCACGATGAGATACCTTTTGAACCAACCACCCACGAACACTAATAAGGCTATGATAAAGATCGGTGTCGGTCGGCGCATCTTAGGGATGAAAAGCAAGATCAGCGGCCCCAATAAACTCACGATTTGTATGGTCCAAAAATAAGGCGCAAAAGAGCCCATAAGTAGATTCAAAGCATGGTTCCCTTCTGGGGTCCCTGGCTTATAAGCAGGAACGATAATTTCGTTTATATTGATATACAAATAGACCAAAGAGACCAACACCAACAACTTGCCCAAATTGTCAAAATGCTTATCCTGGAAATAGTCTTGCCAGCCATAGAAACGGCGGAACAGATAGAGCGCAATGATCACCGCAGCCACGCCAGCTACGAAAGCACCCGCAACAAAATACGGACCATAAATCGTGACTGCCCACCCATCGCGCAGCGTCATGGCAAATAGCCAAGAGGTAACCGTATGAATGGCCAAGGCAACGGGAATGATCGCTACCAGCAAAATCCTTAACAATTTTTTTATAAGGACGTATTGCTCTGGTTTATCTGCCCAACCCAAAGAGAGTGCTTTGTATATCCTTTGCTGCAAGCGGGGTAAAGTCGAACCTTTTTTTTGGAGCAAAGAAAAATCCGGGATCAACGGCAGATAGAGAAGCAGCAGGCTCAAAAATACATACGTGGTCACCACTGCCACATCCCAAAGGATAGGGGATTGGATGCGACCGTAGACAAACAAATGCCAGAAGCGATCCGGCCGCCCCATGTCGAGAATAACGATTAGGCCTGCGACCATAGCAAAAGCCAATGCTATGATTTCCGCTGTCCGGGCCACGGGAATGGACCATTTAATCTTGAGTAGGCCCAGTACCGATGAAATCAGCATCCCAATGAGGCTTACCGAAACGAAGAAAACAAAATCCACGATATAAAGCCCCCAGGAGACATAGTCATTGAGACCGGTCACCCCCAATCCATAGTACAATTGCCTGCCATAAAAAAACAAACACACCAACAGGGCCATGGCTAGCCCGGCTAGCCATATTTTTGCACTTTTGCCCCACTGCACATTATGCAAAAGGTCTTTTTCTATTGAATCACCGGTCAGCGCAGATTCTCCATTCATAATCACATTACTCCATGCCAAAATTTATTCATTCAAATTCTTATTCGTTTTGTGCGGAAGATAGTAGACATTGGGTTTGGTATTAAGTTCTGGCAGTAAGGTATAGGCCGCATTTTCTTTGAGCAATTTGCTCAAACGAACGGTTTGCAAGGTCGTACCGTTTGTGACCAAATCCTCGTTGGCATCACCAAAATAATAAACTCCATTGGGACAAGCTGAAACACAATACGGCAAACGATTGTCCCGCAAGCGGTCCGCGCTAAAGGCACACTTGGTCACAGTTCCCTTTTTTTGCGGCACATTTAATTCCACATTATACCCGGCATCTTTAAATTTTTCCGTTTTCTTTGGCTCCGACCAGTTAAAAGATCTTGCCGAATAGGGACAAGCCGCAATGCAAAAGCGACAACCGATGCATCGCTCATTATCAATCAAAACGATACCGTCCTGTCTTTTGAAAGTGGCGTCCACCGGACAAACAGTCACACATTGAGGTTCATCACAATGCATACAGGGCTTGGGCAAAAAGTAGTGTTTATCAGTATGCTCATCCTGCAGGGTTAACACATTGATATGATGCTGCTCCGGTTTGAGTTGGTGAGCTTTTTGACAGGCTTTCATGCATTTGCGGGCGTTGCGGCACTTGGCCAAATCTATCACCATGACAAAATGTTTGCCTGGCAAGCCCTCGCGGCCCCGCTCATCCAAAACATCGTCAGATACCTGCTTCTTGGGTTTACTTTTGGTAGAGATATCTTTGGTTTGCGAGGCATCCACCTGCACCACCTTATTATCTGTGGTAAGCACATTGATGCTCTCCCCTGGTTTGGACTCTAATTTTTCCTTAGGATCCAAAAAGACTAAAGATGAACCAGCAGCCCCCAAGCTGACAAGGCCCAATCTTTTGAGAAAGTGTCGTCTTGTGTCCTTATTTCTATCTTCTTTGGCCATATAGATAACTTTTCTTTTATTATTAGTATACTGTCTTAGTAGTTGCCTCATACTGAGAAAGTAAGTGAGCGTATACTTACACAAGGTGACTGTCAAGAAATTTTTTTAAAAAAATAATTACTTCCTCTAATTTTTTTAATTTTTTTGTAACATTTCAACATTCATATTTGGATTGCTTACAACCTTATCGCTCTAGACCTCTTTAAACGCTTTTGTCTACTTCTTCTTTTTCAGAAAAATTTGTATCTATTGAAAACTCGTCAATGACTCGGTATACCTCCATAAAGGTAATAAAAATCGTAATAATGACCGGTCCCAGGATCAGGCCCACGATGCCAAATGCCTGGAGTCCGCCGAAAAGAGCAAAAAACAATACCAAAGGATGAATATTGAGCTTCTTATCGAGTATTTTAGGCTTAACTATATTTTCAAGTATTTGCGCCGCTGCTAGAGCAAAAACACCCAGCAAAATCGCGGATACATAATTCTCTATTATTAAAAAATAAATAACTGCTGGTATCCACACGACACTGGTACTAATAATCGGAATCACTGAAAAAATACCTCCGATCACGGCCCACAGAATCGCTGACGGGATATTAAAAATTAAAAATAACACAAACACAATTGTACCCTGAGCAATCATAATAATGATATTGCCATAAAACACATCACGAATTACTCGAGCAATGCGGTCCACAATTCTTTCTTCCAGTTCATTGGGAAATGGCATAATACTATAAAAATGCCGTTCCATTTTGTGACCTTCTTTTAGCAGGAAAAACAAAATCACTGTCATCAAAATCAAATCAAAAGCTACCCCCAAAGAACCTTTAATAAAACCTGTCAAATGTTTAACAAAAAAATTCGTCCCCTGTTCCATAAAAGTCAAGCCCTTGGCAATTAACTCTTTAGGGGTCAACCCAAATTGATCCAGAGTGTCACGCAAAACAGTATTGTTGGAAAGAATCCCAGGCAGATTGTCCAATCTAAAATTTTGCTGGATCAACACGCTGGCACGCATAGCTTCATGAGACACAGCAATCAATAAATACAATGCTGGTAAAAAAATCAGAAAAAAAGCGACTATGATTAATAACAAAGCGATCCAGTTTTCTTTTCCGGATAAATGCTTATTCATACGCGCATTGATTGGCTTGAGAATAATATAAACTAAAAGAGCAAAAAGAGCTGACCAAAAATAAAAACGCAGTATATAAACAAGAAAAAACAAAGATACTGCGAACAAAAACCAAAAAATCATTTTCAATTTTGGATTTTCTTTGATAGATAAATAATCCTTTGTATCTCCCATATTGTCAGCCCCCGCGCGAAATATTCGATCAAAAATATTGGAAAAATTTAATATTGAACAAAAAAATACAATGTGTAAGCAAACACCAATAAAGCAAGAATAAAAAAAATAACTGCCCCAATTTTCCTAATACCTTCAATTTTATGAATCAAAATAAAATTCTTTAAAAAACCTTTTTTTTGTTGATCTTGCTCTTCGGGTGTTTCAGGATTCAGTATATCAAAATTGCAATGAGAACATGGATTTTGATCTGTAAAATTTTTACAGCGTGGGCATTCCATCTCAGTCGGAAATTGATTTTTAGGCGTCCAAAACCCTGCTCCCCAATAACCCAGGGCAAACAATAAAAAGCCGGGTAAAACATTGATTGAAAACTCAGCCAGGGAAAAACTTAGGTCCAAGTAAAATGGCAAATAATAAAAATGGTATATCACTGTCAGAGCAATGATTACAATCCCCAAAATTACAAATTTGCGCGGCCAATTAAAATTGTTCATAAAACTCCAAAAGATCAAAAAATTCCTGGATCAGGGAATCATTGAAAAGCATCCCCTGTTGAGTCACTAAATAGCGTTTTCCCTGCTTCTCCAGCCAGTCCATTTCCAACGCGTATCTGATTCTTGATTGCCATTTATCATACAATTTGTCTATCAATTTTTTTTGGGAACCAATGCAAATTGTTCTTTTTGCATTTTGCTTGGGAAGCGGCAGCTCGTCCCAGCATATACCAGAACGTAAACGCAAATTTCCGACAAAAAATTCTGCGGCTTGTTCTTTCTCGCCTACCTGTTCCCAGGCATACAATTTTTGCAATTGATGACTGGCAAATGAACTGTCCTTAAAATTGTTTGTCAGATAATGACTTATGTCCGGACCGGATAAACGCAAATCTCCTATTCTCGAATGAGCGTGTGGGCCAATACCTAAATAATCCCGTCCTTGCCAATAATGATGATTGTGCCTGGAAAAAAAATTTTCGCTTTTCGCAAAATTGGAAATCTCATAAGGCAGCCAACCATGATCTCGCATTTTGTTCCCGATAAAAACAAACATTTCAGCCTGCGCATTCTCCCAAAAATGCAGATCTTTTATCTGGTGACGCATTGGCTGATCAATCGATAAGGTCAATTGATATATAGATAAATGATGGATATTCATCTCAAGCACTATCCCCAGATCACGTTCCAAATGTTGAATTGTTTGACCAGGCAAACCAAAAATAATGTCCAAACTGATCACTGAAAAACCAATCTGCCTAGCCCAGGCGATCACCTGACGCGATATCCGGCTCGAACCTTTTCGGCCCAGTTTTTGCAAAAATAAATCGTCAAAAGTCTGTACCCCGATACTGAGTTTAGTAACTCCCAGCGCGTACAAATCCTCGAGGTATTTTTTATTAGGAACATGCTCCGGATTTATTTCCATGGTAAATTCTTGTACATTGACACAGCAAGAAAAAATCGTCGATACCAGCAAATCCAAAAAATTTAATGACATTAATGACGGGGACCCGCCGCCCAAATACAATGAGTCTATCCGCTGCGACAAGGCTGGCAAATTTTTTTGCCACCAATGGATTTCTTCTATATATTTTGGGACCAAAGCAGAAACCTGCTGCGGTAGATAAGCGACAGAATAAAAATCACAATAGCCGCATTTGCTGCGGCAAAAAGGAAAATGAATATATAAGCCAGCGGCTTTTTCTTCCATACTAAAATAAAAATCTGCTAGAACTTTTTTGAAAACTTCTTACAAATACTTACAAATATTAAAAATCTTTTAACACCAATCGATTGATAAACACAAGTTGACCATACAATCTTTTTCTGATATCCAGGCCTATCAATTCAAAACGTACCATATACTTGACACCCGGAACCAACTTACGGTAATCCGCCAATACTTTACCATTATATAACAAAACCCGGGCTTTTAGCACCAAGGGATTTCCCTTATTGTCATACAGCAAAAGTTGCTCCCGATGGATGTCAAAATAACCCAAACGAAGCTCTAAACTCATTTGCCGACCAACAAGGTCTTTTTTATTCTTCTCCATATTTTGGTACAAAGGAGCCAGAGGACCGGTATCCAATCGCCATACTGGTTCTTGTTTTTTTTTGTTTTTCTGATCCGTTTTTTTATCTGTTTGCGCAACAGCAGCAAAAACAAACAATCCCAGAATAAAAATCACTTTTAATAAAATATTTACAAATACTTTCATAAAATTATTGGAAATGTCCGGCATTTTCAAAAACAAACCCAAAACCATATTCCAGGTATTGATTTTTCAAAATGCGATTCCATTACTCGACTATTCTATTATTCTACAGTGACAGATTTGGCCAAATTGCGCGGCCGGTCAACATCGCAATTGCGCAATACCGCAATATGATAGGCTAACAATTGCAAAGGAATCACATTCACAACCGGAGATAAAAAATCGACGACTTTGGGCACATAAAGAACATGATCCGCTATGGAACCAATCTCTTTGTCTCCTTCCGTGGCAATAGCAATGACAACTCCTTTGCGGGCACGCACCTCCTCGATGTTGCTCAAAACTTTATCATAAATCGGATCTTTAATAGCCAAAAAAACTACAGGCATATTTTCATCTATCAATGCGATCGGGCCATGCTTCATTTCAGCAGCCGGATAACCCTCGGCATGAATATAACTTATTTCTTTCAATTTCAAAGCACCTTCCAAAGCGACAGGAAAATTGTAGCCTCGTCCTAGATAAAGAAAATTGTTGGCATTTTTAAAAATCGTGGCAATTGGCCGGACATTGCCTTCGATACGCTTCAAAGTCCTTTTCACTACATTGGGCAGTTGCAGCAAATGCTGCAACAATTGCTTACCTTTGTCCACGGAAATAAAACGCATTCGGCCCAAATACAAAGCAAAACTTGCCAAAGCCACAACCTGTGAAGTAAAAGCCTTGGTAGAAGCCACTCCAATTTCAATGCCAGCGTTCAAATACAAAGACGCGTCCGCTTCTCGATCAATAGTTGACCCGCGTACATTTACCAATGCTAGAATAGTAGCACCCTTGAGTTTGGCTTCACGCAGCGCAGCAATGGTATCTGCTGTCTCACCGGATTGACTGATAACAATGATCATAGTCCGGTCACTGACAATCGGAGATCGATAACGAAATTCGGAAGCGTATTCCACTTCCACGGGTATACTGCAAAAATCTTCAATCAAGTATTCGCCGATCAAACCAGCATGCCAGGAAGTACCGCAGGCTGAAATAATGATTCTTTCTAGCTTTTGCATCCTGCGTTCAATAGGAGCCAATTCATGAAATTTTATAAAACCTTCGCCCTCCTGGACATCGCCCCCCAGCAAAGTAGCCTTGACCGTACTGGATTGCTCATAAATCTCCTTGAGCATATAATCCGGATAATCGCCTTTTTCCAAAACATCCAGCGTCACATCCTTGTGTTGAAATTTTGGTTCCCGCTTTGTTCCTTGAGCTGTTTCCAGAACAATACCATTATCAGATAATTCCAGAATATCTCCCTCATTTAAATAATAAATATCCTTGGTATAATGAATAATCGCCGCGATATCAGAGGCCACAAAAAATTCGCCATCTTTTTTTCCCACAACCAGCGGCGAACCCAGCGAAGTGACCACCATAGAGCGCGGGTCTGTCTTGGAAATAATAGCCAAAGCATAAGAACCGCGAAGCTGTTTAATACTTTTTTTCACTGCTTGAAACAAATTGCCGGAAAAATTGCGGTAAATCAAATGAGAAATGACTTCTGTATCTGTTTCAGATTCAAAAACATAACCCTGTTTCAAAAGATTTTTTTTGATGATTTGAAAATTTTCAATAATGCCATTGTGAACCAGGCTAATCTCATTATTGGATACATGAGGATGCGCGTTGTTGTCTTCCGGCTCTCCATGGGTAGCCCAGCGAGTGTGACCAATACCAATTGTTCCTTTATTCTCTTTGACCAACTTCTTTTGTAAATCCTGAACTTTGCCTTTGGTTTTAACCAAAGCCAATTGGCCATTCTTATCGATATATGACAATCCGGCAGAGTCATACCCCCGGTATTCTAAACGCAACAAGCCATTAATAATCACAGGAATCGCATCATCCTGTCCAATGTACCCAATGATTCCGCACATAAATTCCTCACTTTCCTAATCTGCCCATATTTTGACCGCAAAAGCGATATTGCTTTTTATTATGTTAAATATTTTTACTCTTTTTAAATTTTTACTCAAAGCCCGGCAGCAATATTTATTATTGTCATTTCCTTTTAAAAAAAATGGACATATAAAAAACCATAACAGCCTGGGAATTTTATTATCTATACGAAATAATCATTTCAATTTCGCGATAAAACATTAAAACACCAATTATTGTTTAATTATTTATTAATTATCAATTAATCAATTATTTATTAATTAATAAAATTCGGGACGATACGCCCTGGTTCCAAAACCGAGGTAGAACAATGCTTCCCATTGCTTCCGGGACATATTGCGGTTTGTTAAATTGTAGGAAATCCGGATTTCCGGAGTAATAATAAACGCAGTCAAATATTTTTGTCCAAAATCATTTGAATTGATCCAGGTCAGCCACCAATTGTAACCCAATCCTGCTGTGATTCCTAAATCAGATTTTTTGCCTTCTGGTTCATAGTACCAATAGCCAACAGGACCTGCCCCGATCCAGAAATCTCCGATGGGAAAATATTTCAATAGAAAATTCAAAGTCCAGACAGATTCATTTTTGGAATGGATCACATTGTTCAGTGACACATTTTTCTGGCTATAGACAATATCAATTTCGCGGTAGGTGTATTCAATCGAAGTGCCCAGAGTAAAATAACCTGTCAATTGACGGTCATAAAACAGGCCCCCTCCATATAACATTCCTTCTTCTTTTAGGGTCAAAGAACTGGGCAAAGCTGATTGCGTGGCTGTTTCATCTATTTCAGACTGATACAGACCATAAATACCCTTAATGCCAAAAATATCATAAGTATCTTTGCCGAAATCCGCAAACACAGGTTTCTGCGCAAAACCGGCAGCAAAGAAAAGGAAGGTTAAAACAACTAAAAATATTTTTCTTTTTGAAAGACTGGATATTGCGTTCATTTTGTGCATGATTTTTTCCATTATTTTCCAATTTTTTGTCTCAATTTAGTTCCCAATAGCGTAAAATGGAAACTTTAAGTACTTTACTCAATCAAAGTAGCTATACCATATATACAAAATATCTATATGATTGCTTTTCGGGTCAAGCTTTTTTTCCCATAAATTTTATGATTTTTCAACATTTTCATTTTCGCTTGACTATGCCAGGGGATATTTAAGATGGGAAATAGGTAATGATAAGGAATAGGTTATGGCAAAAGCAAGCATAAAAAATTTACAAGAAAATATCGGAACAGTATTGGCGGAAGACATTGTTTTTCGGGGTCAATTGCGTTTTAAGGACTCATTGCAGATTAATGGCAATTTTGAAGGCAAAATTGAAACCAATGGACACTTGATTGTAGGAGAAAGTGCGCATGTTCGGGCAGATATTGAAGCCAAAAACATCACTGTGGCTGGGAAATTGGTTGGCAATATCAAACAATCAGACTCTGTGCACCTTTTTACGCAAAGCGAAGTCCATGGAGACATTTTTACTCAAAATCTCACTGTAGAATCCGGCTCCAAGTTTAATGGAGTTTGCGTAATGGACACATAAAAAAGGCGGCTAATGCCGCCTTTTTTTATTATTTGCTAAGATTTGGGTAAGAATTTTTCTAAAATTCTATCCTTAGGAAGGCTTGTTCCACTCAAAGCTTTTTGCCGTTCCACGATCATCTGATCGTATGTTGGTGCAGGATCTACTTTGTAAAAAATACCTGTATATAGTTTTTCGCCGTAGGCTTCCGCTAGACCAAAAGCTTTCAATTGATCCTTAGAATCATGCCCCAAATCCATCAATGACTCCAATTTGGCTCGTTGCGCTTTGACCTGATCTTCGATCCGGCCATACGTAACACAAGGAGACTGAACATTAATAAAGGAAAAACCAGGATACCGGATTCCTTCTTCAATGATTTTTGCCAGACCATTCATATCCGCAGGTGTACCCTGGGCAACAAATTTCGCGCCATAACCCAAAACATAACGCAATGGATTGACCGGTTCTTCCATGCTGCCATGAAAAGAAGAAGCTGTTACCCGCCCTTTATCTGAGGTAGGAGAAAGCTGCCCCTTGGTCAAACCATAAATTTGGTTGTCCATAATAATATATGTCATATCCACATTTCTACGAATAGCATGAGCCACATGGCCGCCGCCAATAGAAAAGCCGTCTCCGTCTCCTCCGGCAGCCAAAACCAATAATTCCGGATTGGCCAGTTTGATACCTTGCGCAATGGGCAAAGCCCGGCCATGAACTGTATTGAAACCATAAGCAGTTGTGTATCCGGGAATCCGGCTCGAACAACCAATACCTGAAATAAATGCGATTTCATGGGATGGTCGGCCCACAGCTGCCAAAGCTTTGTATATCGCAGTCAACACGCCAAAGTCTCCACAACCTGGACACCATATTGGCTTCAAATTACTCTTAAAATCTTTTGGGGAAAAATCCGCCGCAGCAGTCATAATCATACTCCTTTTAACAATTCAAGATTACTTCAACTCTTTAAGTTTTGCCAATATCTCACTGGCTAAGATGGGATTTGAACCGCTTTTACTAAAGCTTTTCATTCCAGAAGGTACATCTAAAAACATACGCAGCACATAGTAAAGCTGTCCCAGATGAGATTGCTCTACAACAACTCCTGCTTTCACACTGGCAAAAAACTGGTCGTAGGTTTTTTCAGCCACTGGAAATAGCAATTTGGGAACCAATAACTTCACGGAAAGCCCTTCTTTTTGAGCCATTTCAAAAGCTTCCATAGCTACGCCTGCTATACTTCCCCAACTGATGATCGCCAATGAAGCATCTTTATCGCCTTGAATGATAAAATAGTCTGCGTTTTCCTTTAATGGGTTGAGCTTTTCAATCCGTTTGGTATTCATTGCAGCATGCACTTCGCCACTGGAAGTAGGGGCTCCTTTTTCATTGTGCTCTATGCCGGAAGCCAAATAATTGCCCCCTAACATTCCTGGAGCTGTAATTGGACTTATATAATCA
>CAZCVM010000037.1:0-855 GCA_964501965.1 uncultured Leptospiraceae bacterium
GGAATAGAAAAATAGTAAATAAGAGTAAACAAGAGGGGGACAGACCCCTATTTATTCACCTATTTATTCAGAGGCCTATTTATTCATAAATTTCTGAGCGGTCTTGGATAAAAATTTTGGTTGACACTGAAAGCTGCTTTACGGTATGATTTGTGTGATTCTTTTTGAAATAGTATTATTATTGTAATTTTATTATTCTTTATGTTCTATCTATCAAGGCAATTAATAAAAATAATTCATAAAAAACGCAAATTTTTTAAATAACTATGAAAATTTTTCCTCAGTTTCGGTCAATATTTGACCGGCGATCAAAAATTTAAATAACTATGCAGCAAAATATTTAATCTGGAGGATTGCATGCCCGAAACAACAAAAACCATAGACGTAATGCAAGATGTTTTGCACACCAACAAGGAAAAAGCCCAACAAATTTCCCAATTTTTCCAAACAAACAATATAAAAAGCTTCAACCTGATGAGTTCTCCTGGGGCAGGTAAAACCACATTGCTGGAAAGAACCATTTTGGCCATGCCGGATAAAAAAATTGCCGTGATTGAAGGTGATCTGGAAACGGAAAATGATGCCAATCGAATTCGTAAACAGGGGGCTTTGGCTTACCAGATCACAACAGGCAGCACTTGTCATTTGGACGCGTTCATGGTGGACAAAGCTTTGCAGCATATAGATTTGTCCCAGATAGATTTGGTATTTATCGAAAATGTCGGCAACCTGGTCTGTCCCTCAAAATTTGAGGTAGGTGCGACTCAAAATGTGGTTCTTTTTACTGCGACAGAAGGTCATGACAAGCCGGAAAAATATCCGCCCATGTTCTCCCGGTCCCAGGTCATGATCCTG
>CAZCVM010000037.1:865-11728 GCA_964501965.1 uncultured Leptospiraceae bacterium
ATAATGAATTTTGATATGGAAAAAGCCAAAGAAAGCGTTCGCAAAGTCAATCCTCACGTGCCTATTCTATTGATGTCTAGTCAGGTGCCGGATGATCTTGCAAAATGGATAGAGTACTTGAACCATGCATGAAATGTCGATTGCCCATAGTATTTTGACAGAAGTAGAACGTCTTGTAGAAAAACACCGGGCCCAAAAAGCTTTGTGGGTAAAAATCAATGTCGGAGTATTGTCCGGCGTTGTAAACGAGCAACTTGTCATGGCCTTTGATATATACAAAAAACAATTTGAAAAATGCCATGACCTGGAACTGCGTCTAACCACTGTAAATTTGAAATTGAAATGCAAAGAATGTCTCGCAATCACAGAACAAGACGAAATGCATTTACAATGTAAAGAATGCCATAGTTTTTTAGTAGACATTTTGGATGGAAAAGATATGGTAATCGAAAAACTGGAATTGGATATTCCATAAGAAATGGAGAAATTATGTGTTTAGGAATTCCCGGAAAAGTCGTGAGTATCGAAGGATCGCCGGATGATTTTATGATGATTGGCAAGGTCAATTTTGGCGGCTCATTCAAAGAAGTTTCATTGGCGTATGTACCTGAAGTCAAAGTAGGAGATTTTGTTGTGGTTCATGCTGGCTTTGCGCTAAATATTTTGAATGAAGATGAGGCAAATGAAGTATTTGGCTATCTCGAAGAAATAGAAAAAAAGCTGGCAGAAGAAGCCCAAAATACTGATACAGATACGCGGCCAGACATAGCCCCAAAGGAATCTTCGGACAAAAATACATTGCACTGAAAGGCTATCTATGCAAATTTTTGACCAATATTATAATAATGAAACAAAAAAAAGAAACACAAAAAAATAAATATGAAATTTATTGACGAATACCGAGACAAAGAAAGTGCTCAAAAATATATCGAAGCCATTCACAAGAAGACCATAGGCCAATGGTCCATTATGGAGGTTTGCGGCGGACAAACACATTCTATTGTTAAATACGGTATTGACAGAGCTATACCGGAAAAAATCCGTATTGTCCACGGACCGGGATGCCCAGTATGCGTCACGCCGCTCGAACAACTAGACAAAGCTATGGCCATTGCAAAAAATAACAACGTTATTTTTTGCACATTTGGCGACATGGTGCGCGTTCCCGGATCGCATCAAGATTTAATGTCCGTAAAAGCTCTTGGCCATGATATTCGTATTGTGTATTCTCCTTTGGACGCGATTCAATTAGCTGAGAAAAATCCTGACAAAGATATTGTTTTTTTTGCCATTGGATTTGAGACCACTGCCGCCGTCAATGCTATGGCCGTATTCCAGGCGCACCAGAAAAATCTTTCAAATTTTTCTGTGCTAGTCTCACAGGTAATGGTTCCTCCGGCAATGGAAGCCATCCTATCCGGCCCTGAGAACACAGTTCAGGGTTTTTTGGCTGCTGGTCATGTTTGCACTGTAATGGGGTATCATGAATACTTGCCCATTGCGGAAAAATACCAAATACCCATAGTGGTCACTGGTTTTGAACCGCTGGACATATTGCAGGGGATATTTATGCTTGTAATGATGCTGGAAAATGGCGAGATTGGCGTCCAAAATCAATACAAAAGATCCGTACAACAGAAAGGCAATGAACCGGCACAAAAATTAATTGCCCAGGTTTTTCAAGTCATAGACAGAAAATGGCGCGGCATTGGCAATATCCCTCAAAGCGGATTGGGACTTCGGCCTCCTTTTGATAAATACGACGCTGAGGTAAAATATCAAGTCCAGGAAATATTTGCCGAGGAACCGGCGCAATGCCGCAGCGGTGAAGTCTTGCAGGGAATCATTAAACCGGATCAGTGTCCGGCATTCGCCAAAAACTGTTATCCTGACAATCCCCTGGGAGCACCCATGGTGTCAGGCGAAGGAGCATGCGCCGCTTATTTTAAGTACCGTACCGGAGGCAAAATCCATGGAGATTGACATAAATCAGCCCATAGCCGGAAACAACTCGGACCAATCCAATCCGGTAAAAGGAAAAGTGATTCGTTTTACTGTGTCTTTACCGGAAGAACTTTTGCAAACCCTGGACAACAATGTCATACATAAAGGTTATGCGTCTCGCAGTGAATTTATCAGAGATTTGATCCGTGAGCAAATCGTTGAGGATGAATGGCAAGAACAAGACACAGAAGTGACCGGAGTTTTGACGCTTGTCTATGATCAGCACCAACGGGACTTGATCCAGCGTATAGCCGAAATCCAGCAAAGTATACCTATTTTGACAATTTGCGCCACAAAGATACATTTAGATCATCGCAATTGTTTAGAAAATATTATTATCAAAGGGGGTGCCAGAGATGTCAACCGAGCAAGCATGGAAATCGGCGGCATTCGGGGCATCAAATTTGCTAAAATGACCAAAGCTTCACGTTTTTCAGTTTAATTATCAAAATTTGCGATATTGTTGCCGCAATGGAAGCCCAATACATCCATAATTTCCTGTTCAATGTTTACACTTTGTTTTGGTGTCAGTTCGTGCAGATTGACAAATTCTTTGAGAATCCGCGCGGGCGATGGAGACATTAGAATAATGCGATTGCAAAGATATATAGCTTCGCGAATATCATGGGTAACATATATAGATGTTTTATTTTGCTCGGTCAATATTTGTTTTATATCATTCAGAATCGCATAACGCAAAAAATAATCCACATTGGCCAATGGCTCATCAAAAAGTATCAAATCAGGATCAATAATTAACGCGCGTGCAAGCTCAACCCTTTTTTTCATGCCGCCGCTAAGCTTACCTCCCCTCACTTTTGCCACATTGCTTAAGCCTACTATTTTCAGCACCTGGTAGATTTTGTGATCGATATACTCTTTGCTGTATCGTTTGTCCGATTTCTTTCCGATATTTCTCGAATTTTTAAGAATCAATTTTAGATGATCATATACACTCAACCAAGGCATGATACGCAGCTCCTGAAATACAAAGGACAACCGCGAATAATTTCGTACCATTGTTCCCTGAGTGCACTTATCCAAATCAGCAATGATCCGCAGCAAAGTTGTTTTGCCGCATCCAGAAGGCCCAATAATGCCGAGAATATCGCCTTGGTTGACATGCAACGATATATCTGCCAATACTGCTTCATCTCGATGCGGGCAGTGGAACTTTTTACTAATATTTGTAAATTTTATGATTGTTCCCATTTTTTAAAATACTTTTCTATCGGAGTTAATATTAGATATTCAGAGACCATTGCCAAAAAAATCACAAAAAAAGTGTACGCAATCGTCAAATCCGTTTCCATATTCGCGTGAGCCCAAGAAATATAGTATCCAATGCCATCATTGGCCGCAAAAAACTCGGCTGTTACTACGATACGCCAGCTAAGTCCCAGACTAACACGAATGCCAGCGAAAATCGTAGGCATCGCAGCCGGCAGTAAAATATAACGGATATGATCCCAAAAAGCAATTCGATAAATCTGAATCAGTTCATTATAATGCTTATCAACATTGATTATTCCCTGATATGTGGTTAAGGTGATAATCGGTACACAGGTAAAAATTTGAACCAAAATTGGGGGCGTACTGCCAAGCCCAAACCAAACAATTGCCAACACTATCCAGGAAATCGGCGGTGCTGTCTGTAAAATAATGAGAATCGGATACAATGCTTTGCGCAAGAAATCAATTTTTGCCAATATTGCGCCTAACGCAATACCCGCAATCGAAGAAACAACAAAACCAATACCCACCCGCGCAATGGTTGGCCCTGTAATCTGCCAGATTTTTTTCTCCAGGGCCAAATTTTTTAGAGCCGCATAGACTTCCTGAATGCCTGGCACAATATAATGGGGCATTTGATGTGCTGCCGCTGCCCAGACCAAAAAAAGCAATGCGATGCCCCACAAATGGTTGATTTTTTTGAAAAAATTGGTATATGTTTCAGCAAATATGGATTGATTCACAATTTTTTCATTTCTTTTAATGCTTGTTGTTCAAGCAGTCTTTTATGGAGCAATAAAACCCTGGATTTGTTTTTCAGAAAAACCGAACAACCCAGCCAAACTCAGTATAGTTTGGTTTGTCAATGGCTGCGTGTCAAAAACCAATCTTTTGCTTTGCACCGCGTTGTAAAGTATTTTTGCGTCCACAGAAATATTGTATTGTTCTTTGTAATGCTTCGCGATATTTTCAGAAAATTCTTTGGTCTTTTCAGCTATATAACGCTGGGTTTTTGCCATGTCTTCGCGCATATCCTTAAGAGATATCCTGCCTGACTGTATCGCTGCACGAGAAAATAATGCGACTCCCACTGGTATTTGCTTGAGTTTGTCCTTTGCATTGTTTTTTTCCAATGACCATTTTTCTAAAGAATAGGTAAATACTTTCTGAGAAGATTTGGCGAGTATCTGAGATACAAAAAACTCTGGCAATACAGCAACATCCGCTTTGCCGGCCAAAAACATTTTGCTTATTGCCACCGGAGTAGAATATTGAATCTTCATATTATTTGCCTTGCCAATATTATCAGTGCCCAAACCATAAACTTTTGCAACATGACGAAACATCAGCTCCGGCGACCCACCTTTGTAGGCAATATATATACTTTGTCCTTTTAGCTGGGTTATATTTTGCAACGGTTTTTTGGTAACTAAAAAAACTGCATTGTAAGCGTAAGGCTGCACCAGCCGATATTTTTTTGCCACACCTTTGGCATTGAGTTTATTGCTGCCGATAAATGTATGAAAGACCGCATCTGCTTCAGCATGTTTCATCAGTGCAGCCATTTCCATAGGAGACCGGACAACGCGAACATCATATTTATCGGGAAACAAATGCGACATCGCTGTTACAAAAGTAAGGTTGGGATTGACTACAGCAGCCAACACAATTTTATCCTGCTTTTTTTGCGGCGCACAAGATAAAATCAGCAATCCGGCAACAAGCCACACAATAAAATGTTTATTTCTTTTTCTAACCATATTTCTTTCCTCCGTTTTTTCAATTTGTTTATATTTTTATTATTTAGATATTCGTAAAAAAAATGCCATGTAGCCAAACCATTCGCTCAACTACGAGCATCAATACTGGTATTACTATTTCAATATAAGTATTACCCAGATGAGGGTTAAAAAATAAACATATCTTTATTGTGTCAACTATTTTTATTGCTAGTCCAAAAAAAATGGGTTGCTTTATACAGGGGGTTTGTTTGCATAGTAGGACTATTTGCATCAGGGAATTTCTATATTAGAAAAATATTTTGAATAAAGTATTTTAGAATTCGTAAGCAAAAAAAAATCAAAATATGCTTTGAAATTTCAGTGCTTGTTTTTGAGCTCTGTAAAACTGCCATAAGGGGTTTTTTATGTCAGAAATCATAGTCCGGCAAATTCAGCTAAACAAAAAAGATGTCAAAAAATTTGTCTTATTTCACCATGAAGTGATGCGGGAGTATCCTTTATGGGTGCCACCATTAATCATGGATGAGATACATTTTATTCTGAATGGATATTTCCATGACATTGGCGAGGTTCAGCTTTTGATGGCTTACCGTGATACGCAACCGGTGGCGCGAATATCTGTGCAAAGAAATTTTTTGCACAATGAAACTTACCAGGAAAATCAAGGATTTTTTGGTTTTTTTTCCGCTAAAAATGATCCAGAGGCTGTACAACAAATATTTGCTGCCGGACAAAAATGGCTCCGCGAAAAAGGTTGTCAATCCATGCGCGGTCCCATGAGCTTTTCAATTTATGATGACATTGGTATTTTGACCGATGGTTTCGATCAGGAACCCGCGTTGTTGACCGGCTATACTCCGCCCTATTTTGTAGATTTGCTTGAAAAGGCAGGATTTGTCAAAGAAATCGATTGGTACGCTTATTTAAAACTGGCGAAAGAACCTATTCCCAAAATCATGGAGCGGGTGGTGCACAAGACGGAAAAAGATCCCAGCATTCACATTCGGCGCATGAATAAAAAACAATGGAGTCAAGAATTCAAAATATTCCATGATATCTTTAATAAAGCCTGGGAAAGCAACTGGGGTCATTTACCTTTAACAGACAAACAAGTGCAAACACTTATTAAAGAAGTCAAACCGATATTCAAAACTGATCTTACGTTCATAGCGGAAGTGGACGGCAAGCCCGTAGGCTTTTCATTGACTTTACCGGACGCAAATCCAGCTTTGCGCAGTGCACAGGGCAAATTGCTGCCTTTTGGTTTTATAAAGCTTTTATGGCATTTGTTTCGAATCAAAAAAGTGCGGACAATTCTCATGGGTATATTGCCTGAATATCGTTTGCGCGGGCTGGATATGGCCATGATCTATTATACGATCAAAAATGGAACAAAAATGGGTTACCAATCTTCAGATTGTTCTTTAATAGTAGAAAACAATTTTGTTATGAACAAAAGTTTGGAAGCAATCGGAGCCCACAAATACCGCACTTTACGGATTTACAAAAAAAATATATAACAACACTTTGGTTTTCACCCTTATGGGTAGTGTTTGCTTGCCCTATGCTTTATTCTACGCAGACACGATTTCTACCCTGATCTTTTGCCTGATAAAGGGCCTTATCCGCGTTCATTAGCAATTCATTGTAATTGGCTGCATTCTTTATACAAGCTACACCAAAACTTGCGGTAATACTGGGAACCTGGGAAAAACCATACTCTGCCAGACTTTTTCTTAGTTTCTCCGCCAAAATATGAGCGTCTTTGCCTCCAGTTTGAGGACAGATGAGCAAAAATTCTTCTCCACCCCAACGGCCAAAAACATCATTTACGCGAACTTGTTTTTTTATTAGAGCTGCTGTTTCTTTGAGAACAGAATCTCCGGCTATATGTCCGTAAGTATCATTGACTTTTTTGAAGAAATCAATATCAAATAATATGATCGAATAAACCTGCCCATAGCGTTCATATCTGTTTTGTTCCTGAATCAAAACTTCATCAAGGCGCATTCTATTGAAAATACCGGTCAGTCTGTCTGTGATAGAAATACGCTCAATTTCTTTTTTATCAGTAATATCCTGACGCACAGCCATGTATCCAGTCTTTTCGCCAGCCATATTGAACAATGGTGATATGTATGTATCCACCCAATAATAGCCGCCATTGTTTTTTTTGTTTTTCAATTCACCATGCCATACCTCATTGTTTTCAATGGTCTGCCACATTTCTTTGAACAGTTGAGCCGGCATATCAGGATGACGGACGACATTGTGATTTTTGCCGAGCAAATCCGGCTTAGAAAATTCAGAAATATTGCAAAATGCTTCACTGGCATATATTATATATCCATGAATATCGGTTTGAGAAGTAATCACATTTTTATCAACAATCTCAATATATCGTTCAAGCTGTTTCTCCGCTTCTCTGTCTTTGGTCACATCTTTTTGCACGCCAAAATGTCCAGCGATCCGTCCTTGCTCATCAAAAATACAAATATAATCGCCTTCAATCATTACGTTTGAATCATCGAAACGCTTTTCTTGGGTATCAATATGCAAATGGCCATTATCAAAAAATTCTTTCCATAAGGCTTTGCCATTTTCAATATCATGAGCAAAAAAATCATTTGGCGTCAGTCCCAAAAATTGTTCTTCTTTGGCATGGTATTGTTTCAGAATAGATTGATTTACTTTGGTAATTCTTTGATGAGAAAAAACATAGTCCATTACTTTATCTTTATCAACATTGTCATCCCAAAAAACTGGTTCATCCAGCATCATGAAGAAAAAACCAATCATGGACTGGGAAAAAAATAAATCCAGCAAAGTTTTGTTCTTTTTCAATTCCTGTTCTTTTTGTTTTTTCACGGTAATGTCTTTATCCACACCACGGTATCCCAAAAGATCGCCATTCATATCCAACACCGGAACACCATTTGTCAACAAATAAACAATATCGCCATTTTTATTCAAAGCCTGGTTTTCTAAATTTTGTATAGGCATTTTTTGTGTCGCCTTATCGGTAAATATTTTGCCTACTCTTTGCGCTTCTTGCGGAGACATTGTATCAAAAGGAGACTTGCCTAGCAGATTTTCCGGCTTGTAACCCAAAATTTTTTCCACATTTCCGGACGCATAAATATATTGACCATTCGCATTCACTTCCCAAACCCAATCAGATGAGCTATAAACCAAATCCTTAAAACGCTGCTCACTCATCTGCAAATACATATCTTTTTTCATTTTTGAAAAAGTAAAAAAAATTAATAATAAACCGGCCGTTGCCATTATCAGATGAACAGCATACCTGAATGGATGGCTTTTTTGCCAGCCAGCCAGCGGCCTTGCAGCTATTTGCCAGAAGCCATTGGGCAGTCGAATGCCCATTTGAATAGACTGGTTATCAAAAAAAAGAGACTTGTCGCCATAAAAAATATCACCCTGGCTACCTTTGCCGTCCTTGCCCCGCAAGGCAAAAGACAAATTGAAAGAACGGGCTTGCTTTTGCAATATTTGCATCTTTGCGTTAAAATCAATTACTGATGAAACCAAACCCCAGTATTCTTTTTTTCCATTGCGTTTTATATACACCGGTATCCGACCAACCAGCCCTTTGCCACCTTGCACCAAATCCAATGGCCCAGCAACAATCATTTTATCTGTCTCAATAGCTTTTTTAACCTCAAGCCATTGGTCTTTCAATTTCCGATAGTCCAAGCCAATTATTTTTTCATTGCCCTTTTGCGGATACACGAAAACAATACGGTTATCAGGAGCTGCTGTTAAGTTCTTGATCTGATTTGGATAGGTCAAAATTTGTCTGGCAAATCGATAAAATTCATCGGAATTGATATTTGGATGCAAAGATATATTCGCAGCAGCGGCATAAATCAAGGTCATATTGGTATTTACAAAGGATTCAATCTGGGCGCGAATAGTCGCTGTTTTTGTTTGCAATCTGAATTTTTGCTGATCTGTCATCCGCCTACTCAAGGCTTGAATGATAAAAATATCCATGGCCGTCACAATAACAACAATAAGCAATACAAACGGCCAGGCTTTCCGTAAAATATTTAGAAAACCAATTTTCTGATACATATTGAAAACATTTCCCTTTTTTTATATCAAACACATATTAAAAAATACAAATATGTATTAAACGATATTTCTATTCTGACGAATTATTAGCCTGAAATCTAGCTAAAACAATACTTTTTTAGTTCATACATAGAGCAAACATTTTTTTGCTAAACTTTTCCTGAGAAAAAAAATAAGAAAAAATATCTTGCAAATTTGACTTGAAAGTTATACGCTATCACAAAAATAATGAAAAAAGATAATGAAAATGGAGAAATTTATGACCTCATTCAAACAATTTTTCAAAAAACTAAATCCGATGGTTCTTGCCATATTGGTTTTATTTACCATTTCCTGTCAACCGAAATCACAAATTGGATCCGCGCAGCGCCCACTCCATATAACCACTGTTCCGTATGAAGCTTTGCGTTCCCAGCCAGAAAAATGGTCTCAATTGTGTACACAATTGCACAAAAAGACAGGATTGCACTTTCAATGCTCCATCGCAAAAAGCCACGTTCAGGCTATTGCCCAGCTCAATCCATTGCATGGTAACGCGCAGGCAGCTTTACTCAATCCTTTTTCATATTTATTGGCCAAAGACTTATTTGGTGCTAAAGCCATTGCTACTGCAACACGCCGCAAAAACAAAACGATCTACTATTCCCAAGTCGTTTTTGCTGCCAATCAAAACATCCAAAACTTAAAAGACCTTGCCAATAAGAAGGTCGCTTTTATGAGCCGTTATTCCACTTCCGGTCATATTATTCCACGCATATATTTGAACAATGCGAATATTCGACTGCAAGGATTTATTTTTTCCGGTTCTTTTCGTCAAAGCTATGAACTTCTGCGCCAAAAAAAAGTTGATGCAATCTTTACGTATGGATCATCTGAGCAAAATAAAACATTCATTCCCATAGAACAAATAAAACAAATAAAACAAATAGAACAAAAGGAAATTTTAAAAGATAATCCCAAAATGAATGGTCCATTAAATGCCATACAAATACCATTAGCAATTCCCTATGAAAGACTGGCCGTATCATCCAAACTTGATCCCGCGATTGTACGCCAACTTGAGCAAGGCTTACTGGCACTTAACGGCGATCTATTTTCAGATATTGAGGGATTTTCCAAACCTGACCCACAACAAATAACCAAATTGAAAAAATATATCAACAGCTCGGGGTTAAAACTCGAAGAGCTCATACCTGGCGGCATACGACTGATAACAGACTACAAAATAATCACGCCTGGCCTATCACCAATGAATCAATAAAGATTGAACAAATAGATTGAATAAATAGAAAGAGAATTCATTATGACAAACAATATTTCCTATCCTCAGGGTTACCGACCCAGACGAGCGCAAAACTGGATATCCATTGGCTTCATGTATGCTAGTTTTTATTTGATGCGCTACAATTTTCCTATTGCTTCCAAAAAAATCAGCGATGAATTTAGCCTGTCCAATCAAGAACTGGGTTGGATCATAACCGCAATGTTTTGGGCTTATGCACTTGGCCAAATGGTCAACGGATTGCTAGCCGATCGTATTGGCGGAAAAAAAATAATGATCATGGGCGCGATTGGAACCATTATCGCGAACATTATATTTGGTGCCGGTGCTTATGTGGGTTCATTGACATTTTTTGTTTTGGTATGGCTGCTCAATGGTTATGTACAAGCAGCCGGGGCTCCTGGAATGATCAAAATAAATACTGCATGGTTCGCGCCAACGGAACGCGGTAAATTTTCTGGCATTTTTGGTTTCATGATCCAAATAGGACGCTTTGCCATTACC
>CAZCVM010000038.1:0-4130 GCA_964501965.1 uncultured Leptospiraceae bacterium
AAAGATCCACGACGCGATCCAGTTCGCGGCGCGGAATCTGTAGGCGGCCTTGGGGGGTGTCGGGGGGAGGGGTTGTTTTGGAAGGTCGTGTTGGTCGGATTGCAGGAAGATGGAGGGTGTTTAGGTGGTGGAAGCGGGGGCCTCTAAAGTCAGAGAGCCTCGATGAGAGCATGGTTATAACGATGCGATGGAGGGTACTTATGGTTTGGCAAGTCGACAGCGTCAGCGGAAATCGTCTCGAGAATGGCGAATCCTGGCACAACATCGAGAATTGGAAAAATGCCTTTCGCAGTCACTTATTTCTATCGGCTTGGATCCGTTCATTGGAAATCCAATCGATTTTCATGGTGGTGGTATCCCAAAGACAAGCTGTCTCGATATTTGGGTCCCTCCCGGGGAAGACTTCCCGCGTCAACCCAATCTCTCGTAAAAACCGTTTCTCCGACCAAGGGCGCCTGTGGATGTGCCCAGTCAGGACAACGGTGGGATTCAGATTCTCCGTCAGATCTTCGAGACCGGGATGGTCGGGAAGCGGTTCATGGTGAAGTACAAGCCAAGGGATTCGAAGGCTTCGTCGTAGACGATACCCACTTTCCATCAGCTCCCCGAGTTCCTCCGGGTCGCACGACCAGGGAATTGCAGTAACGACGAGACCGTGAAAATGCCGCGACTCTCCGGAAGTAAGGGTCCTCGGGGTGCGGAGGAAGTCGAACCATCCAATCCCGTTGCCGTCATGATTCCCACAGCAAAGGGCTACCGGGCAGGAGATTTTCTCGATCCAGCGGCGAAGAGCCTCGAACTGTTGGGTCAACTCGGTACTCTTGTTCGTGCTATCGAGGAGGTCCCCGCCGAGGGCGAGGAGGTCTGCTTGAGAGGCATGGTTGGTCAACCAATTTAAACTGGCGGGATCGGAGTGTGGATCGGTCGCAAGGAGGATTTTCATCGTCAGAAAGCTTCGCGGAAAGTCTGGGTACGCTTCTCGGCCAGCGCGCGCCAGCCGGTCTTCAGATACGGGAACATCGCCGGATCTGACACAAGGGAGTGGTAGGCGGCCGCCACGACTTTCCCGCTGGTTGTTTTTGGGTCGTGGTAGAGACCTCGTTTGCCGGTTAAGCCCACGAGGTAGCGAGCATAGGCATTTTCCAGTTCGTCCTGCGCCTGACCGACGATTTCGGTGACCAATACGTGGTATCCAGTTTTCCGCAGGGTCACCTTGAGTCGCTCGTTAGCGCCGCCGGTGCAGATCAGGATGGTCAGATCGGGATCGGGGTACGGGGCGAGTTTTTGGACTGCCTCCAGCCCGGCAGCAGCATAGGCGCAATGGTGGGCTTGGAGGAATGGACACTGCCGATACACCGTGTGCGGGGCGAGACCGGTTACCATGCGGTCTCCCTCGAAAACCCCCACCATGACACCTCCAACCGGAGAGCCCCAACCGGCGTCGTCGACCTCGAGGATTCGTCTGCGGGGCACGAGAATCTCCCAATCTTTTGTTAGCACCGCCTCAAGGGTCCAGAGGTCGCAGGTTATCAGCGCACGCCTCCCACGCTTATTTTGTTCATACAAAAGAACATTCCACTTTGGCGTGATCGGGTTGCCATTGCCAGTGTAGATCAGATGGTTCACCTTACTTCTAGGAGGCCGCAAGCGGTCAGCTGCAACTGCCTCTTCGAGGAGGGAGTGTATTTCCCGATACTGCTGGACGTCGGGGAAGAGGGTTTGTTTCTTGCGGAGAATTTGGTTGAGAGAAATCATCGGATGAATCGAGTTGGGATGGTCTTATGAACGAAGCCAAGACAGGGGTGTTTGAATTAGATCGGATCGGTGAAGTGCTTCGAACCGTCAAGAGGGGTTTCGGGCGGCTCTTCCACAGATTCACAGGGGTCGATTTTCACCCGGGAGAGAAACTCCACTACAGGCCAAAGGTTGATGCTGGTGTTAAAGGCGAGATGACGCAACAGGTCGGTTGACGTTTCAATGACTTCCAAGGATGGGTCGTCTTCGCCCGGCTCAAGTTCATTACGAAGTGCTGCAAAGGAGAATTTGTCCCTGGGCTTTTCTGGTGTTGATTCAGGGGTCGTCGAAAGAACCGGGATAGGGTGGTTTAGATAGCTGGGTTCAAGCCAGAGCGGCTCCGTCGAGACAAAGCCGGCGGCGGTTTGGACAAAGGCTTGATTCGTTCTGAGCTTGGCAAGGGTTTGAAGGTCACAATTTGGCCGTACCGTGAGGAGGGAACGGGTTCTTTCGGCAAAGTCTTCATGATGTCCCGCTAGAATGGGAATCTGGTATTGTTCCGAAGCTGGAAGGATTCGCGAGCCGTGGCGGGCGGCAGCAAAGGCGGCGATCGACGGTTCCTGCGCGCCAAAGAAGAGCCAGTTGTTGATATTGGCGAGAAGCGCCTCGCGTGCAGTGGGTCCGATTCGGCGGTCGAGGAGGGCAAAGCTCTGGGTCGCGCCGATAAAAAAGCCCCGCATGCTGCGGGTTACCGCCAGTTGCACCACATCGGAATAGCGGCCAGTGCCCTCAGTCACGATTAGAGGAAGTTCGTCGCAGATCATTCCGGCAAGTCGGCCCGGACTGTTATAGCTGAGTCCGCGATCGAGAAGACGATCGTAAAAGCGGCCCTTGACGAGGCGACCGACTGTTTCGGCGAGGTCGGGCTTGAGGCTCGCATTGGCGCGGAGGAGGACGATGAGGCCCTCGTCGATTATCTTCCCAATCTTCACTTCCTGCTCCCGTGCGCCCTTGATGTAGGACTGTATACCCGGTTGTTGGAAGGTTTGGATATAGTTTGAAAGGGTCGAATTTTCGTTTGAGCGGGTTCGTTGATCGAGGGTTTTCCATTCCTTGATTCCTTGCTTGACCAATTTGAATTGTCTCTGAAGCTCCGGCGGGCGGTGGTGGGTGCGATCGTTGCAAGCTTCGAGAAACGCCTTACCGAGCACACTTTCCTCCGGATCATCCTGGCAGAACCAGTCGGAGATCTGGTCGACCGCATCCAGCAGGTTGGGCCTTTTGTTGACGAATCCGTAAGCGAAGAGCGTTTGGGTAAGCCTTTTTTCGGCGGCGTGGGTGAAATAGCTGTTATCTCGTGGATTTTCAGGCCGTAGGCTCATCAGCAGTTCGACCATCACTGAAACATCCGAGAGGGTGCGAAAGTCCTCCATCGGATCGAACCAGTGGGGTGAATGCGCATCGATCACCACGAGATCCTCCTTTCGACCAGCGTTGGTGCACCAGTGGTTTACCTTGGCAAGGGTATCGTCCATCTTAAAATCGAAAATGAGGAGACCGATCTTGCGGTCCGGATCGTTGGCCTGGTGGTGAATGGCCTGGCGGGTAAAGTTGTCGAGAATGGTCGTCTTCCCCGAACCGGTAGCACCCACGAGGCAGGTATTGCGGGTCAGGCAGTCTCCAGTGAATTCTACTGGGGGGGCCCCGGCGGGCTCGATGCAGTTCAGGGAGACAATCGTCTCTTTCAAACAGTGATGATCGGTGTTGCTCATACCCTCTAACGATTGGAATCAGTGGTTTGATGCGAAAACCGAAAAAATATATCCGCTGCATCAATTTACTTTGAGTCGCGGTTATGAGGTTGATGAATGAACCGGAAAAAGATTCGACCAGGGAGCTGCTGCGTCTGTTCAGACGAGCCAAGGCTTTGGGGCCTGCCAATACCGCGAGGGCCTATCGCTGCGACATCGAGGAAGGTGTCAGTGTTTGGCATTTTATCGCGGCTGGGATTTTCCCTCAGTTAGAATGCGACGAGTTTTGGAAGAATCTTGGGTCGGTACCGCCACAGCAGTTGCGACGGGATCTTTGGGAGACGGCATGGAAGGGGACTTCCCTCGGGAGCCTTTGCAGCGGTTTGGCAGAAGGGCGTGGGTTGGAGGCCGCCGATCTCGAGCCACTGATCGTGGGACGAAGCCCAGCTGAGATCTCGGCACTTTTCGGGTATGCGTTCCCGACGAAGCCAAATCAGATTTGGCTAGGCGGCAGTGAGCGCGAGAATCCGCTCCTCGAGACGCCGAATTCAATTTTGGAGGTCGCCGACTGGGCTGAAAAACTTGCTTCCCAACTCCCCCCTTAAACCCCCCTCCGCACCGCCTTCGCGCTACGCGCGAAAACAC
>CAZCVM010000038.1:4140-11694 GCA_964501965.1 uncultured Leptospiraceae bacterium
CACTCTGAGGTGTGTGAATACAAATTCAAGAAGACCAAGTCAACACTATAAGAAGCAGCCCGCTCTCCGCGAGTTAAAAAGCCCGGCGGCACGGCTGTCAAGCAAAAAACCGCATCTTGTCGATTGTAAAAATCTCGTCGAGATCGCCACAGAATATGACGGAGATCTCGTCGCCACCTTGAATGCCGTTTATCAACTTACTCGGGACCCTCGTGCTCTTGCTGCGAGGACCGAAATCAGTGCTCTTGTATCTGTCGCCTGGAACGACCATGATTTTTCTGTCGATGAGAAGATCGGGATGGTCTTTGGCAGAATTTGCTATGTATCTAATGGGGCAGGAGGGGTTCGTGAGCGGGTTGAAACCGAAAATTATCCCCGGGTGAAGAACCCGAGTCACCCTCGGGCAGCAGCAGGCTACATTGTGACGACCTGTCGTCATGCCATTTGTGATACCCTGAAAAAGTTGCAAAAGGCCCCTGTGCTCGGGGGAGATCTAATCGAATCACACCCGGATCCCGTGCCGAACCGTGCTTCTGCCTCCGTCGAATTTAGGGATGCGGAGGAGTACATCCTTGCCGAGGTCGAGACCGAGAATTACAAGATGGTTCCACTAGCGAAAGATATCCTTTGGCAAACCGCTCGTAACCAGCGGGAACTCGCGAAAAAGCATCAAGTCAACCAAAGTACGGTTTCCCGATTGATTAAAAGAATGCGCGAAATCGGGAATAGAATCTCGGCTCCGATTCCCTAAGGATTTCGGGAGTTCTGCGTCGGGCGGTGATTCACCTGCGTTATCGAAACCCGATTGCGATCACACGGTCGAGGTTTAGCCATTCCACTGCCACTTGGGCACCTATCTTACCGAAAGGTGCCCAATGGCCCCGTCTGGGCGTCGACGTCAGAACGTAGTTAAAAAACATCAGCCTTTTCGCCTTTAGCTTTATTCGAGGTTCAGCCACTGTCGTGCATGGCTACTACTTACCGCATTCTGAAAGATTTTTCCGATCCTGCCTGTGCAGACGACGGGGCCCTGATTGCTGCGGTGGCTGCTGCCCGTGGAGAAAGCAATGTCGAAAGATTTATCGCGGACGAACCCGAGATCGAGAACCCGATTCGTGATCTCACCGGTTATAAGCCGTTTGTGCAGGCGATGCGGGAGATCCTGCCTATGCAAGGCTCTGTCTTGATCTACGGCGACTACGATTGCGATGGTATAACCTCCTCGGTGATTATTCACGACCTTCTTCTCGCCCTCGGTTTCGAAGAGGATAGGATCCGGCACTTTATCCCCGACCGCTTTTGCGATGGCTATGGCCTGACCGAAAAGGGGTGGAAGTCGGCAAACGCCGCTCACGGCGATCCCGGTTTGCTCATCACTGTCGATTGTGGGACGCCGTCCGGTGCGTTGATAAAAACCTTCACGTTTGCCACCCTGGTGATCGACCACCACGACTTTGACGGAGACGCTGGTCAGCATCCGGCACTGGCACATCTCAATCCCAAGGCCGAGACCGGGTCGGCTGCGGAGCCACTGACAAAATGCTGCGCGGCGGGATTGGCGTTTCTGCTTTCGGAAGCTGTCGCTGAAGATTTAGAGGCCGACGGATGGAACCGCGACCGGGCCTTAATCCTCGGTGGGCTCGGCACGCTGGTTGATGTAATGCCCCTCGTGGGGGTGAACCGTGCGCTCGTAAAGCACTCTTTGCGGCTAGCCAACCTTTCCAGTTTGGCAAAAAACGTTCCCGGCCTTGCCGCGCTTAAAGAGTCAGCCGGAACTGAGCGAGTCGACCGCGACGCATACGGTTTTCAATGGGGGCCGCGTATCAATGCCTGCGGTCGGTTGGCCGCCGCGAGTCCCGCCCTCGAGTTGCTGCTGGCACAATGCCCGAAACAGGCGCTGGCGATTTCCGCTCGGATCGAGGAGCACTTTCAGGGTAATCCTGAGGTGAATGCTTTAACTGAAGGACTCGCTAACCGGCTCTCAGACACCAATCAGGAGCGCAAGGTGATTCAGAAAAAGGTTCTCGAGGAGGCACTCGAAAAGGCAATTAAAGTCCTCGACGAGAACCCGGATACCAGCGTTCTCGTATTGCACGCTGCGGACTGGCATACCGGCGTTGTCGGCATCGTCGCCGCTCGGATCAGAGAGACGTTCCACCGTCCCTCAATCGTTCTCGGTCGCTGGCCGGAAAGGAATGGTCCTTGGAAAGGATCTGGCCGGAGTATTCCGGAATATGATCTGGGTGCCGGGGTACGTGCTGCCGCTGCGGCAAAGATTCTCCTCGGCGGCGGTGGGCATCCGATGGCTGCCGGGATGTCGATCAACCCTGAGGATAAGATTAAGGAATTTCAGACGTTCATGAACGAACGATGTACCCTGAATGCAGAGACGTTTACTCCGGCTTACGAGATTCTCGGCCCGGTTGAAGGGAAGAATGAAAGAGAGTGGTGGGGCATTCTCCAAAAGCTGGAACCCTTCGGGCAGGGGCATGCACAGCTTTATTTTAAGTTGAAGGGTGCTGTTCTCAAAGAAAAGGAAGTAAAGGGCAAAACGGGAAACTTTGTGATCCTCTCCTTTGACAAGAACGGTCAGACCCACAGAGTTTCAACTAACTCCGAGACGGCAAACCAGTTAAATGAGGGAGCCTGCCTTGATCTTGTTGTTTCTCTGAGCATGAAAGCCAAAAATGCCTCAAATGTTTACTACAACTGGACCCTCGTGGATTGGGAATAAGTCCTCCTGATCCGACAGGCCCGATTATTCCACAGACTGCGGTTTACGAGTCGGCCTTTTCCTTGACCGCTTGGACAGCTGCTTGAGTGACGTCGTCGGTTATACCTCTGGCTTTTAAAAAGGCTTCCAATGCTCCAGGATCGACGGAAATCTTCTGGGGGGCAGCCAAGACAGCAGCGTTTTCGATTCCCGCATTTGACAATAGGTCGGTGAATTCCCGCACAGTCATATGCAATCGCTCAGGGCGATCTCCTTTGCCAATAGCCTTTCTTGCCAGTTCGTCGACGCCATCGGTTGTTGTGCGGGAAACCTCCAGAATGTCGGTGGTTTCTGAACGTGCGGCTCTCCAGTGGAGTGCGTAGGCTACTAAACGGGCAACGTGATCCTCGTTAACTTTAAACTTTCCATTCACCCATTGAACGGAATTCTTGCTGTCGGTGCCGATCACGACTGACCCTTTCAAAAAAGTGGCGATGTAGAGGGCGTAGATCAGGCCAACCAACTCCGCTACTGGAGACGTTCCGCAATAGTCCTTTCCATCTCCATCTTTCAGGCGGTAGCTGTACGCTCCAAGAACTTTCTTGGGATCACCTGGCTCAACGATCTGCAAACCGACCCCCATTGCCCCAGAGTCGGCATCCACCGAACCGTCGCAAATAATCAGGTAATCATAGCTCCTGAAATCGGTTCCAATTCCCGCTTCAGGCTCTTCCGGTTTTTTCTCCAAAGCTTTGGCCCTCCGCACCTCTGAGAATTCGGCCAGAATGCTATCGAGGGTCGTTGCTATCTCGTCTTGAGCGGCACCAATACGTTGCCCTTTTTTTGGGAACAACTCGGACAGACCTTGCTGGATCGTGATTTCATCACGAGGTAGCAACTCGGTAATCGACGGCAGAGTCTGTGGAAGATTGATCATGATATCGGCTGGTTTTCTTAGGATGACGATTCATTCGATCCGGTGTTGGATGTGTTTCCTGGTTCCGGAGGTGATTGGGTGAACTACTCGGGAATTGGTATCTTTAATTCTACAAACCATTCTTCCGCCGTGAGTGGGGTAACCTTCTTTGAACTTCCTTCTCCATTGACTTTGACATCTTGGACTGGAATCGGTATAACCTTTTCATCTTTTTGACTTTCTCCATCGATTCCTGACGAAAGAACTAATTCGAGAGTTGGCAACTGTGGGTCATTGTCCACTGCATTTTGTTCACTATCCTGGCCGTTGTGCCAACCGGGAATTCCAGAGAAGTCAAATTTAACGCCGACGGAGAGACGCGCGTCTGTACATTTTTTCATCCCACTTCCCGCACAAAGGTCTGTCAATTTAAACTTAGAGCAGGCCCTGCTCCGTATCGCTTCGAGGACGTCGGTACCTTTAAGTTTACAAATTTTCCAATAGCGCAGGTTGGGAGGGTTCTGATCCACCTTCTTGACCAGCCAGACGAAATATTTTTCTTCACCCATTTTTTCCAACTGGGCTGAGGTGAAATGGATTTCGCTGTTTCCTTTAAATGACTTGACCTCGTGAAAGGTGTCTGTGGGACACCTCAAGTCGTATCCCTGTATCTGCTGCGGTCTGTACGGTGGTGGTGGGTTACTTTGGTGTATAATATAGTGAACCAATTTCTCGGCTAAAAAACCGTCTGAGGTCGATTTAGAAAATTCGCGGTCGGGATCACTTTCACGAATCTTGTCGGTTATTTTGCCAAAAAGTTGTTTGAAGGTTTTATCGAAATGATCAGTAGGTTCGGAACATTTGTTTTGTTCTTTAATGACACTAGTAAGGTTTAAACATTTTTCTTCTTCTTTAACGCCACCTGGGGGATCACTGTTAAAGATCTTTACTTTTTCGGGGTAAGTCTTGACAAGATAGTTTCTTGCTTCTTCCAACCGCGATTTATCTGATCGATCCACAGAATCCCAGTCTGCAATAAATATGCCGTCATACCAAACATTTTTTTCTTTAAAAATTCGCACAAATCCCCAAGCACCGGGCGATGGGTTTCCATCGTTATTACTTCCGTCGGTAATCGCCTGAACGAAAATTGCTTCGGGGTACTTATTTGTGCCAATTAATATTTTGTTCCCGTCGGCGTTTACGGGAACCTCAAATTCACTCGGTTGGGTTGTTGCGGTCGTCATTGTTGTTTAGTTAGCTGATGGTCTTAGAGTTTGATGTGTATGAATGAGAACGTTCAAAGATTATTCAATCCCCGAGCAGGGCCGTGCATTTCGCCTTCGGGCAAAAAGTTGAGTTGGTATTTGGTTGTTGATGAAACTTTTTGCGTCGGCCTTCTGCGCCACGTTGATGCGTTCCTGCCAAAAAGAGAACTCAGCGGACTTTCGATTGAGCATTTTTTCATGGCCGGAATCTCCAACGATTACGTCGCTCAGTACGTCCAATTGCAAGTGGAATCAATCTTCTTTCCGGGTGGCACGTTCGAGCCGCGGCGCAATCCATTTGGCTCAAATCTTCAACCTTTGATCTCCCTTAATTTCCCGATCAACTCCACCATTACTTGGGTATCCACCTTGCAGTAGGTTAGGAGCTGTTCCGCGACGGTTTCGGGGTCCTTCTGCCCGAGGAGGAACGCTTCTTTCCAGATTTCGCTGGCGGCCCGACCATCGGCGATGGGCAGTCCTTCCCAAAGGTTTCCCCCGCAGAGGGCGGGATGAATCTTCTTGATTGAAGTGGATCCGTTTTGGTCCGGGTGGTGCAGGCAGGCGCTCCATTTCGGGCCGAGGTTTTGCATGAAGGGCCATTGGAGGTCGGAGACTCCTTCGGTTCGGCGCTCGCGCTTGTCTTTCATAATCACCTTTGGTGCAAAGGTGTCGAGCCAGGTGGCGAGTCTTTTGGCCACATCGTTCAACTCGGGTGGGTTGGTTGCGCAGGCGAGAGAGGCGTGGAGCTTCTCAAGGATGTTGACCTCGTATTCGGTATAAATCACCAAGCGGCCGCCTTTGCCAATTGGGATTGCCTGCAAGAGCGCATTGACAAAGTTCGGACGGGGGTCTTCCGCCGACTGGTGGAGGAACGCTTGGTGCCGGATGTTCCCGTCAGGATCGATCGTGTGAAGAGAGAATTGCACCGGAACTTCCTCGTTGATCCCACCACCGGGATAGATCGGAAGGAAGCTCGTGAAGGTCTCAAAATCGAGACAGTGCAGGGGTCCATTGCCGAGGTCAGCCAGCCACTGGCCCAATTGTTCAGGCCCGTTCTCCGACCAGACGACGCACCCCTCCTGCGCGGCCCGAACCTGGAGCACTTGCCCGGGGCCGAGTTTTGAAAAGGCACTTTTAGGGATCTCTGAAAGCATTTGGTAGCCGGAGTTACGAAGGTCTGTGGCAATCTTCTTGCCGTTATCATACAATAAGGTTTCCACCGAGCCGAATGGTGGTTCCTCTTTCTGTCCCCACGAGGTTCGCTTATACGCACTGTTTTCGGATCTCCTGGCGAGAGTCTGCTCTACCTTTTCGTCAAAGTTGTATGCATTCTTCTTATACATACGCAGCAGCGTTTTCGGTGGTAGGCTGAGGTCGGGAGGCAAACGGAATTCCTTATCGATAAAAAAGGCTTCCGGAAGCCAGAAGACCCCGGTGTCCGCCTCCCGCAGCGCGGCAAGTCCCGCGACCACGCGGTGGAAATCGGCCTGCTCGCCGAATTTCGTCGCGGCTGCGAGTCCGCCGACCCTCCAGGTGTTTGGCGCTGTGGGATCTGGAAAGACGGCATCGATCTGGATCGCCGACTGCCCAGGAACCTCCAGCTGGAGATTCACCTTTGCTTTCTTGTCTTTGGTCAGTGCGGTGGGCTCGAGGACCCCGCCCCGACAATTCACCGCCCCGAGCTTTTCCGCCAAAGCAGTTTGCAAGAGGGGAATAGCCCCGGATTGGGTCAAGCGATCGGAGATTTCTTTAACGGCGAGGTTGCTCATACCTGTATAACCGAGAATGCGCCGAGTTTGATGCAAGCTGTTTTCAGCCCAGTGAAGGATTTAGGGTTAGCCGGTTGAATCGTTTGATTACAAATTGCGCATCATTTGGTCTCGTCCGGTCGTTAGTCCAGTATGTTTCAATTCAAGCAATCAACTCTCTGCCCCGCGTTCCGAATCGCGGCCGCGATTCTATTCATCCTCATTCCCGCGTCTCTAGCCTGTTTACCCAAAGGTCCCACCGCCCACTCGGAGACCCTCAGATCGATCCCACTCGGTGACCATTGGACCCTGATCGCCCGGCACGGACCCGAAGAGCCCCCTGGACTAGGAAGCGTTCAATTGACCCTCACAAAAAACAATGCGCGCTTCTCCCCGGGTTCGCCAATCGGCTACCGCGCCAGCTTCTACCGGGACGCCGAACTGATCGACCTGCGCAACGCAACTCCGGATGCGACCCGCGCGCGCGGACCCTGGAAAGTAATCATGGTTTTCCGCACAACCGGTAGTGGTGCTTACGTTTGGGAAAAGACCCTCGACCTGGTCCTCCACGAGCATATTACCTCCAGTTCCGCCGACGTGGAGCCCGAATTCAAAGCCCCCACGGTCCTTGAAGGAGTCCTGATGCTCCCGTATTTCTCACCCGCATCAAAGAGGGGATCGTGAAATCATTTCTCTGGGCGGATCGATGCCCGGCTGGTCACGTTAAAATCGGACCGAATTCACTGGAGCAAATTGTTGTTTGATCCATCGCGGTAACTACCGGTTCTGGATCTTCGAGAGGAAAAGAGGTCGAAGGAATTCCGGTAGTCCTTGTTGGTTTACCTTTCCTCTAAACTAAATGCCCGACCCCGGGTCGGAGGGTGTTGGCGGGGCGTTGGGGAGTTTGTC
>CAZCVM010000039.1:0-11585 GCA_964501965.1 uncultured Leptospiraceae bacterium
GAAAAGGTATTCTGAGGTGTCGCAAGAATCGTGGCGCACAACAAAACTATTGTCAGTAAAAGAAATCGAGTTTGGATATTTCGCGACCATAGGTATATTTGATACATTTTTTTCTCCTTATGGCCTAAATCCGGTTATTTGCAAAAAATTTAGAAAAGGCGATATCTGGGAATCTTTGGACATTTGCTGAAACAATAGAATGATTTTATTGTCTGCGGGTTTGGATTTATTTAAAACCAATTTGGGATAATTCATGGGCCGCAATCTTCTAAAAATTTTTAATGATGATACAATACCTGGATTGATGCGCCGCAAAAGATCAAAACTATTTTGCGTGACAATGGCAGCCGCAACCTGGCCAAAACCCAATGCCATGATAGCATCAATATCTTTTGATACAGACACCAACCGCAAATCCTGCATCTGAAAATTTAATGGATTGAGAATATAGCGTTGCACATATACAGGAGAATTGATAACAACCGTAGCAATGCCTTTTTTTTTCAAATCTGCCAAAGAACGTATGTTTTTATTTGTCACCAGTATTTTTTGAAAATTTGTGGAAGTTTTATTGTGTCCCTGGAGTACTGTTTGCCATTGTAGTTTATTTTTGTAAGCAGTGTCCACATAGGACGCGACAATACAATATTCCGGCTGATACTGCCGATACATACGCAAGAAATCCTGTTCACGGGCAAAGAAAAAAACCTGTACCCGATGGCCATGATTTTGGAAATATTGTTGCAGGCTTTTTTTTGCGGTTTGTGATAAATTGGCGCGGCTTTCCGGATTGAATACATAAATATCCACAGCCCAAAGGCGCGAAGACCCAAAAAATAAACAATGGAAAAAAAATATAATTGCAGCCAAATATTGAAGACGTTTCATATTCACAAACTAATATATCCCAATGATATGTCAAATTGAAAACCAACTTTTGGTTGCTTTTGTTTGATTTTTCTGTTATATTGAGCTAAATCACACAAAGGATAAGCTTTTATGAATTTTTTACGACATTGGTACAATGATTATCGGGCTATTGTGGAACGCGATCCAGCTATACGCGGCTGGGGTTGTTTATTTCAGGTGATATTTTTGAATACAGGTTTTCAGGCGGTTTTTGTGTATCGGATCGCTCATTTTTTGTACCGGTTGCGTATACCAGTGATACCAAAAATTTTGGTTTATGTCGCAAAAATCTGGACTGGCATAGATATTCATCCAGCAGCCCGCATTGGTACGGGTTTTTTCATCGATCATGGCATGGGAACTGTGATTGGAGAAACCACGGAAATAGGAGACAATTGTACATTATTTCAAGGAGTAACTTTAGGCGGTACAGGCAAAGAACAAGGCAAAAGACATCCTACTTTGGGCAACAAGGTTGTAGTGGGAGCAGGCGCAAAAATACTGGGCTCTATTGTGATTGGTGATGTGGTAAAAATTGGCGCAAATTCTGTTGTTTTGAAAAATATTCCGGCGCTGTGCACAGTGGTAGGCATTCCCGGGAGAGTCGCAAAACAAGGTAGTATGCCATTGGATATGGCTCATGGAGATTTGATTGACCCTATGGAAGAATTGTTAAGTTTTATGCAAAAAGATATGGCAAAAGTACAAAAAACTTTGAGCAAAATGCGAAAGGAGCTTGCAGAGACCGAGCGCAAACTAAATGAATGTCCTATTGAGTATCATATTTAAGTTTAAGTATAGCAATTGTGTTTGACTTTTGTGTTTTACTGTTTTACTAATTTAATATAGAATAAATCAAAAATTAGAATAAAATAAAATATGGCCTATAGTCTTAGCATGAAAAAACCAGGAAAAAAAATTTTTGGACTCCGTTTTCGCGATTGGGGTCTGCGTTCAAAATTGGTGATTGTGAATTCATTTGCTTTCATTACGGTTTTTATAATTTTTTTTGGTTTATTCATTTCAGCAATTGAAAATTCCAGTCAGCAGAATCAAGAAGACAAAGCCAAATCTTTGGAAAAAAATATTTCTATTGTTGCCGAGCACGCGATCCTTGAAAACAGTTTTAGCAATCTCCAAATATTGGTCAAAGAGATTGCTTTGAGTGACAGAGATATTGATCTTTTGTATGTTGCCAATCACAATGGCATTATTATTGCTTCTTCCGACGAAGAGAAATATCCGGTATTTTTTTTGGATAAAAATGATATTTCAAAAAAGTATATCAATAATGATATAAATAAGGACAAAATTAATAAAAAAACTGTTTACTGGGTTCAAAACCATTTGCATTCTATAGGCTTGATTCATGCTGGTAAAAAAACAGATGCTTCAGGCCAAAAATTGTCAGACAATAAGAGATTATTGGGATATTTTTTCATTGCATTGAACAACAATCGCTGGGTGCAAACCAAAAGAAAATTTTTCTTGTTTACTTTGATTATTTTTTTCTTTTTATTTGTATTAGCATTTAGCGGTACTTATTTGGGCGCGGTAATGTTCACGCGGCCTATTTCTGATCTGGCTCAAAAAGTTCGGGGCATTGCTACCGGAAATTTGCAAACACCTGTTTATATAGACCGCAAAGATGAGATTGGTCTATTGGCCAATGATGTGGATTTGATGCGTCTGAAAATATACCAATCATTTGACCGCATTGAGCAACAAAGTCTGGAAATTCGCAATCACAATCAGGATTTGGAAAACAAAGTCAATGAACGAACTCGAAAATTGCGCGACGCCTTGGATATTTTGCAAGAAAAGGACGCAGCATTAGCGAATGAATTGAATTTGGCTGCTGAAATACAAAAAGGAATTTTGCCCCCTGCTCAGGGAGTCTGGGACGGATTGGAATACAGCGCAATGATTCAACCCATGGAGCGAGTATCCGGAGATTTTTATGAAGTCATTAAAAGGCGGGATTTCTTCAATGTGATTGTTTCGGATGTTTCGGGGCATGGCGTACCAGCAGCATTGGTAACGATGGCTGCCAAGCAAATATTTCAAACTCAGACAGTAATGAAAAGAACGCCGACAAGTTTTTTCAAATTTATCAACGAGGAAATTTACAATCGTATTACAACCACAGATTATCTGACGATTTTCAATCTCTATTTTACCAATTCACAGGATTTTATCTATTCCAGTGCCGGCCATAATCCCGCTTTGTTATGGCGTTACAACACAAAAAGAGTCAAAGAATTGTCCACAGATGGAGTATTGATTGGTGTATTTCCTGATGCAGGGCATCATTATGAAGAAAGAAGAGAACATCTCTATCCAGGCGATAAGATACTGATTTTTACGGATGGCATGATCGAACAGGAAAATCCGCGAGGCGAACCGTTTGGTGAAAAAAGATTGAAACAATGTTTTGAACAATGGGCGCATTTGTCTCCTAAGAAGCTGGTTGATCATATTTTGCGGGAGTTTCATAATTTTCGGGAAAGTGTTGGGTTGCAGGATGATATTTCTCTTTTTGCTCTGCAATTGACGCCACATTATTATGAAGCGATGGATATGGTAAAGCAAGCAAAGGATTTTCTGTCCAATAGTGAATTTGAAGAGGCGTTATTAATTGGCAAAAAAATATACGCGCTCACGCCCTTTTTGCCGGACGGTCATTATATTATTGGTGTGTCCTACTTTTACTTAAAAAGATATGACAAAGCATTGGAATTTTTGAAAAAATATTTGAGTAAATTTTTGGATAGTGTTACCAGTGTCGGATATATGTATTTTCGATGTCTCATAGAAACCGGGCAAATCGAACAAGCTTTGGTCTACGGTAAGAAAGTTTTATTTGAAGATATGCCAGTTTCTTTTTATGAAGATTTGTATTTTGAAACTCAAAAAATTTATGGTCAATTGAAGCAAGAACAATGATCCAGCAATGTCCCCTTTGTCATAGTCCTATGTTTGTTCGGCATCGTTCTCTTCAGGATCAGAAAACTGTTGTTTATCAGCGTTGCCTGGGATGCGGTGTTTTGGTAAATGATTTGCCTTATATCGCAGATGAAACCAATTATGAAGACAATTATTTTGGCAGTGACTACAAAAAGCAATATGGCCGTACTTATTGGCAGGATCGGCCTCAGATTCAAAGCTTGGCTGCCCGCAGACTAGCACTGCTTCATGAAATAGCCGGAGAAATCCAATGGCAGCAATTGCGAAAAGAGCCCTTGATGGATTTGGGCTGCGCTATGGGTTTTTTTTTGGCAGAAGCTCGCGCTCAAGGATTTGACAACCTGCATGGTTTGGAAATATCAGATTTTGCTGCCCAGTACGCTCAAAAAAAACTAAATTTATCTGTGACCAGGCAAAGTCTGTATGATTGGATACCTTCTTCTTCTTTTCAGGTGGTAACAATGTTTTATGTGCTGGAGCATTTTTCCGATCAAGAAAAAATCTGGCAAAAAATAAGCGCAGCATTAAAACCAGGCGGTTATCTGCTTTTGGCACTTCCTTCTACCTGGGGGCCGCATTATGTTTTTCAGCAGCAATCCTGGCTAAAAGAGCATCCGCTGGATCATTATGTCGATTATAATCCTTGGAGTTTGCGGCTTTTATTGCCTCGATTTGGTTTGACGGTAAAAAAAATTGTTGCCGGTCGCACTCATTGGGATAGATATCCATTGGGGCTCAATCATTTGTTGGATCAACAATGCAAGTTCCGCGCTGCTGAATGGATACAAAGATGGATGTTTGGCGACACCATGGAAATAGTCGCGCAAAAAAAAATTTAATGACAATTTTTAAGTATAAGGAAAAATATTTTAAGTATGACGCAAAACAATAACAGCAGTTTTCAAGATCAAAACCAAAGGTCTTTTATCATAGACAAGGAACGTAAGCACCGCATCGGCATACCAGAGGCGATTTTGTGTGAAGGCAAGTCGCCAGAAGTATTGAATGAATTGATTGTTCATTTGGCCAGGACCAATCCAGATATGCCGTATTTATTTACCCGGATGAGTAAAGCTCAATGGAATACATTAGAACAACAATGCGCATCTCTATTGGATATATCGGACGCATTGGATTACCATGCTTTGTCAAAAACCATGACAATGCATGACAAAGGTGACAAAGCTATGATTCCCAATCAGGTGGCCATTCTTACGGGCGGGAGCTCTGATCTGGCTGCAGCCTGGGAGACAAAACGAACTCTAAATTTTATGAATGTGTCTGCGGATATTTTCGCGGATATAGGAGTAGCCGGTTTATGGCGGCTGCAACAGGCTTTACCAGCTTTGGACAATTATCAGGTGCTTATTGTCTGTGCCGGAATGGAAGGGGCATTGCCTACAGTAGCGGGCGGACTATTGGCTCAACCCATGATTGCATTGCCTATTTCCGTGGGGTATGGCGTATCTCAAGGCAGACACAATGCACTGCAAAGTATGCTCGGCAGTTGCGCGCCGGGTATCACCGTGGTCAATATTGACAATGGGTATGGAGCCGCCAGCGCGGCCTTTAGAATATTGCAGGCGATCCATAAATCAAGTAACACAATCTAATCGACAAAGAATAGGAATTAACAAATGATTTTAAGTATGAGAACACCTTCTGGTATTAGTGGAGATATGTTTTTGACTGGATTGAGCTGTTTTGTGCCGGATAGCAAAAAAATATTGGCAGATATGCTAGCAATGCTGGGCCTGACAGACAAAGATATCCGTATTGAAACGGGGCCTCATTCGGTAAACCATATTGCCGGTTGGCAAACACAAATAAATTTGCCGCATGAACATAGTCATCGAACTTTTGCCGATATCAAACAAATGATTGATCAAACCGATTTATCGCAAAACGCCAAATCCAAAGCAATCCAGGCTTTTAGTATTTTGGCCCAGGCAGAAGCTAAAGTGCACCAAAAAACAGTTGATCAAGTTATTTTTCATGAAGTGGGAGCTTTGGATAGCATTGTAGATATAGTGGCGAGTAGTGTTTTGTTGGATGCATTGGCCGCAGATCAATTGGTGTGCAGTCCATTGCCCCTGGCGGATGGATCTATCTATATGCAGCACGGACATTTATTTTCTCCTGCTCCAGCTGTCTTGGAAATGCTCGAACAAATACCAGTGTATGGCGTCTATCCTGAAGGTGAAACTGTGACACCCACTGGTCTGGCTTTGCTCAAAGCCTGGGAATTTGAATTTGGCTACTGGCCGACTATGATAGTACAACAAAGCGTGGTTGCGTATGGCCATAAAGTTTTTAAGAATCTGCCCAATGGCGCGGTTTTTACTTTGGGTGAAAAGTGGACAAAGCAATAGAGCCAATAGAATCTCAATTGAATGTCATAGTGCCACATAGTATCATAGCATATCATAGCATATCATAGTGTATCATAGTACAAATTTTTATATACTCAAACCAAATGGGTGCTTCATCGCTTCCAGATATTGCTTTTTGCTTACTATGCAATAGCCCTCAATTTGATTTTGTGACAATTTTTTTATGATTATTTTTCTGAATGTTTTTATTGATGTATTTCTGGATAATCAATGATTTATTTGTCATGATTTATCTGGAATTTTTGCCGGAATTTTTGCCGGAATTTTTAGCTGGGAATTTAGCTGGGAATAAAAAAAAGCTGCCTGTAAGGCAGCTTTTTTTGTAAATTGAAAAGGGTTTGTTTTCAATTTAGTAAATGAAGTTTTTCACCCATGAGCCCAATGCTGGATCATAGCGATTGGTGTGGTGTGAATGATAGGATGTATATTTGTGTAGATAGCTATTGGAATAGTTGCCAAAGTTTCCAGACCATGCAGAAACCATGCCATCATTGTCCAATTCTCCATCGCCATCACCATACTCATAGCACCATCCCCACCATGCGCGATCTGTACAGTAATTGTCTGCTGGGTATTGATCATAATAAGAACCTTTAGAAGGAGTCATTTGATTTCCATTGTAATTGACAAATGTATCAATAGCATTCAAGCCAACATTTTCCCATTCAGTCCAGTACCATGAATCACCGCCATTTGGATCACGTGAACCTAGCATATATACATGCGGACGACTACCGTCTGATCTTTTGATATTGTTTGGATGCAACATTCCAGCACTGATGCTTTTGCAATATCCTGTTTTCAAGTGCTCAATGGCATCTTTATCGTATCCCAACCAGCTTGTTAATGGCTGAGTCAAAGGATTGTCTCTCAAAGATTGAGTAAAATCCGCGCCCGGGCTGCCCAAATGTGGAGTAGCCAAAGTAACGATTCTTCTTACTTTGTTGCGTACAGTATCAAACTGATATCTTTGGTAGCTGGTAAGACCGTCATTGGTTGGGTTGGCCATGATATAGCGAATGATCAAGCCGCCCATACTGTGTGCTACAATGATGATCTGGCTGTCAGAAACATTGCTATAAATTTGGTTGGCTAGTTGGATAGCTTGAGGCTTGATATAAGCTCGGCCATCGCGGTAAGAAATAAAATAAGGTTTGCCATTGCGGCTATTTTCAACAAAAGCGGGAGCTGAGTTGACATTTTGGTGGTCTCCGCCATTCCAATAGTCATAAGCATCTTGTTTTGTCATATTTGGGCTTGTGCCGTGAACATACACAACTGTTAAAGCCATAGCTTGCGTGCTAAGAAAAAGAGCTGCTAAGCCGGCAAAGAACAAAGTTTTAAGTTTCATGTTTTTCTCCTGTAATATTTGTCTAAAAATTTTAGTCCATTTTTGGAAAACTCTGATTGATTGCATAAATTCAGTCAATCGTCTGTAGATAATATAAGCAATTTGCGTGCCAAAATGCTTAAAAAAAGTATTGCTGAACAAATTAAAATTTTTTTTGTTAAATTTGAATATTTTTGTATTTATAATAGTAGAAACAGCAGAAAATGTTGGAAGAAACGGTTAAAAATGCTGAATGGTTGCTGAATGCAGATTTTTTTTATTTATATATGCTATATATATTGTTTATATATATAGCATAAAGCACGATTTATTTACAAAAAACGTAGTTTGTAGGATTTTGAAAAAGTAGTGGAAGCTTGTGAGTCTTAGATATTTGAGAAATGCAGTAAAAAACCTCAAATTTTTGAGAATCCTTAAAAATTTGAGGTTTTTTGTGAGGGATTTTTATTGATTTTTGATCAAATTATGTGTTGACATGACAAATCGATTTATCAAAAGATTGTTCGAGGATATCGAGGATATCGAAGATATAGAGACTTTTAGGATAAGTCAGAGATTACTGAAAATATTATATTTAGGATTTTTATAAAGGATACTAAAATGAAAGACACAGTAACATTGTTTAGGGACTTTTTTAGGTATAGCTGGATTGTATTGTTAGTTATTTTTTTTGCGGGCATGGCTTGTTCGAGTCCGCCCAGGATAGAGAAACCTTTGCTTCCGGCAATAGATTTGCAGGGGCATCGGGGAGCAAGAGGATTGAGTCCGGAAAATACTTGGCCAGCATTTGTCCAGGCATACAAATATCAGATGACCACATTGGAGCTGGATACCAATCTGACCCAAGATGATATACTCATTGTGCATCATGACAGCAGTACCAATCCGGATTTGTGTTTGGACAAAGATGGCAAACAAATTGTATCTCAACCAATACGCAAATTGACAAGCCAGTATTTACTTCAATTGGATTGCGGCACAAAAAAGAATGAAAATTTTCCCAGGCAAAAACCGGTTCCTGGAACAAATTTACTAACCTTGGCAGATTTTTTTGAGAAAGTGCATAAATATGAAAAAACGCATGGTATTTCCGGCGCGAATAAACCATTTTTCAATGTAGAGTTGAAATTTCCCCAAAACGCGACAGAGGCGCACAAGCAAAAAGCAGTGCAGGTGATTGTGCAAAATATTGAGCAAGCAAAAATGGTGTCCCGTACCACAGTTCAGTCTTTTTCGCCAGAGGTTTTGCCGATCGTAAAAAAATACAATGCGAACATAAAAACTTCCGCTTTGTTTTCGACTGGTTATATGAAGGGATTTATGATGTATGTTATGGGTTTTTCCATGGGTAGAAATGGAATTATTGAAACAGCAAAAAAATATGGAGCAGATACAGTGTCTCCTCATTATAGTTTTGTTTCAGCATCTTTTGTCCGGCAGGCGCATTCCAAAGGAGTGGCTGTGATTCCGTGGACAGTAAACAAAGAGAAAGAGATGAAACGTTTATTAAATATAGGTGTGGATGGTATTATATCGGATTATCCGGATGTTTTGCGCAATGTTTATAATCAGTGGCAAAAATAGCGAGATATTTCAAAATTCCTTAGGGATTCCTATTGTTTTATATTTATTTGATTTTTTTTGAGTTTAGACGGGTAGGATTGTATTTTTGTTGACAGAATAAGTATAATGTTTGTTGTATTTATGGTTTGTTTATTTTTGACTTTTGGTTAAATTTTTATGATAAACACTTGTTAAAAATAAAATTCTGTGAAATTTAAAATAAATAATGATTCAACTCAAAAGAAATTTGACATATCAACAAAAAATATAAAGGGGTAATCATGGTTCAGGACAATAAATCTGAAAAAAGGCGCAAGGCAATCATAAAAATCATTCTTGCTGTGGATTTTTTGATTGTTTTGATATTGGTGGCTTTTGTAACTTATTTCAATAATGCATTGAACAATTTTGAAAAAAGAACTTATGAACAGATTTTTTCTGATAAAGAGTTGTTGGATCATTACGGCATAGGCACAAAGCGCAATCCTAAAGATTATGGTTTTATTTATTCGGATGTCAAGTTTCATTCTGCGAAAGATAATCTTTTGCTCCACGCTTGGTATGCGCCAGCACAAAATAAAGAAAGCAAAAAATTGATATTTTTTGTACATGGACGCCAGGCAACGCGGTTGAAACCAATGAAATATTTATCTATGGTACGTGATTTTGGATTGCAAAAAGACCATGCGGTCTTTTTGCCGGATTTGCGCAATTCTGGCATTTCTCCGGATGCCAGTACAGGGTTGGGAAGCAAATTTGCAGAGGATATTTCTGGAGCAATAAAATTTTTGCATGAAACATACAAAACCCGGGAAATTCTTTTTTATAGCTTTTCCATGGGGGCAATGGCAACAATGTATTTTTTGGCTCATCCGGATTTACAGGCATATATAAAGCAACAAGAAATAGTTATTTCTAAAATCGTACTGGATAGTCCAATGGCCAATGCCAGGGCCAATGTCGAACTACAAGGTCTGAAAGATGGTATCCCTGGATTTTTATTGGGTTTGGGGTTTGCGAGTTATGATTTTTTGAATGATTTTTCTTTGGATCATTTACGAATGAGTCATTCTATGCCCAGGATCAATGCTCCGGTTTTGATTTTGCAAGGCGGTAAAGATTTGTATACTCCGCGATCTATTTTGGACAAAGAGTTGAAACAAATATCAAAGAAAAATTTGGAGGTTCATTTTTTTCCTGAAGCCAAGCATGTTACTTTATGGACAAATCCAAAATACAAAGAAAACTATACAAATATTGTTCGAAATTTTTTATTAGCAAAATAGGATGGATTATGACAAAAAAAAATGAAATTTCTTCAAAAGAATGGGTCCAGGATTTGGCGCAGGCACCTTTTGAAGAAGCTATGGCCCGGCTGGATCAAATAGTGGCACAAATGGAAGATAGTCAATTGCCGTTGGAAGAAGCTATGCAGGCATACGAGGAAGGCGTGTATTTGATCCAGCATTGTCAAGGTAAATTGAACCAGGCCCAGGCAAAAATTGAAATGCTGGAAAAAATGCCCGCAGAGAAAATTGATAAATCAGAAACAAATGAAAAAAATAATAAACCAAAAAAAGTTCGGAAAAAAAAATTGGAAATAAATGAAGAGAGCGGAGAACCCATATTGGCCAGCAATGTCCAGGGGTCATTGCTGGATTTATAATAAATAATATTTTTAATATAAGGTTTTGAGTTTGTTATGAGCTATTTGGACGACGCCAGAGAATTGTTGCGTATAGAGGCGCAAGCTATTGCAGATACTGGGCAGGCATTGAGTAATGATTTTGACAGAGCAGTGGATATGATTTATCGTGCAAAGGGGCGTCTGGTGGTGACAGGTATGGGTAAGTCCGGAATTGTTGGTCAAAAGATATCGGCAACTCTTTCCAGTACAGGAACTTCATCCTTTTTTCTGCACCCTGGGGAGGCGTTGCATGGTGATTTGGGAATGGTGCGCAAAGGAGATATTGTCCTGGCATTATCCAATTCTGGAGAAACAAGGGAAATACTGGCAATCATTCCTTCATTGCGTTTTTTGGAAACTAAGATTATTAGTATTACAGGTAAAGAAAATTCCAATCTTGCCAATCAATCAGATATTGCATTGCATTATATCATTCACAAAGAAGGTTGTCCATTAAATTTAGCACCTATGGCGAGCACTACAGTTACTTTGGCAATGGGTGATGCGATTGCCGCTGCTCTAATGAGAAAAAGAGAGTTTAGTCCTAGAGATTTTTCTGTGTATCATCCGCATGGCAGTCTGGGGAAAATGCTTACCCCAATAAAAGATGTGATGCACAGTGAGGTTTTGCCTATTGTGCAACGAGAGACAAGTCTGGGAGATATTGTGGATATTATGGTTTCTGTGAATCGAGGAGCTGTAATCATTGTTGGCA
>CAZCVM010000040.1:0-7462 GCA_964501965.1 uncultured Leptospiraceae bacterium
AAAGCAGGCTGAACAACTGGACAAAAATTTTGTTCCTGCGATCCAAAAATCATTGGATTTGGCGGACATAGAATTTTTTTATAATCAAGGAAAACAAGGCCAGTTTGAAGCTTGCGGATTTTATGCTCTGAGCCTGGTTCTGGAAACAATGCAAAACCTCTATTCTATGACAGACTCAGGTCAGACAAAAAACAATGATCAGCCTGCCATGAAAGTCCAATCTTTTGCCCGAACCGGAAAAATATCCGGGGACAATCAACGGGTTGTGGGATATGTTTCCGCTGCCATCTATACGGGAACGGATACAACTTGAGAAAACATAAAAAGAAATCAATCAAATAACAATTTACCAATACAACCAGAAAGTTCATTATGCAAACACCAGCCAACAAAAACAATGACAATAACAATAACAGAGAACATAATGCATCAGATCCTTCATCACCCATTGGCAAACAAGCAGAACTGTTTTTATTGCAATTGGCCCGCGAGACAATGGCCAGCTACCTGCAAAGACAGACCGGACAAAAACCCGCGTTTGTGACAAAAAGTACCCGCTTTGCTACATTGAACGAGCCCCGCGGAGCGTTTGTGACATTGCACGAAAAACAAAGCCAGGCTTTGCGCGGGTGCATCGGGTCCATCGAAGCAGAAGAAGCAACGATCGTGATTGTGCAAAAAATGGCCATTGCGGCTGCAACCCGTGATCCTCGATTTGCTCCGCTTTCCATCAAAGAACTTGATCATCAAAATATCGAGATTTCTCTGCTGGAAGCACCGCGTCAGCTTGACAATATAAACGAATTGACCCAAATCATGATTGGCCGGGACGGACTGATCATCGAAAAAGACAGAAACCGTGGCTTATTGCTGCCCCAGGTAGCATCGGAAAGAAATTGGGACTGGCAAAAATTTTTTGAGCAAACCCTTATCAAAACTGGATTGTCGCCGGAAAAGGAAAGTTTTGACACTGTCAAAACTTTTGTCTTTTCTGCCTATCATTTCGCCGAAGAAAATTCTTCGGCTCATTAATTTTCATAGCAATTTGTCCAGATATTGTATTTCTTTGACAATGGTTTTTAGCCTAGCATAAATTTGCTCGCTATTTTTTCCCTGGTATTCGCCGTCATCTTGCAAATGAGTCCGCATTGTATCCAAAGACTCACTTAAAAATGATACGATCGAATACAGGTCACGTTTTTGCTTGATCATTTTTTGCAAAAAATCCAAATTCTCTTCTATCATTGATTTTTCCTCACATAACGCATACAATTCTGTTGACCTAGAATCTAAAAAACCTAACTGCCCAGGTATATAAAAAATTTATCAGATATATGCTTTATTATCGTTCCCAGATTCCTGGAGATAAAATTATTAAAATCGGGAATATTTCTAACCGGCCCATGATCATTAAAAAAGATAGCAGCCATTTGACGGGCGCGGGAAACCAAGCATAGTTGTCCGTTGGGCCGACTAAACCTAAACCCGGGCCAATGTTTCCCAAAGTAGCTAAAGCAGCGGTCATACTCGTCATCAAATCTATATCCCACAAAGATATTATTGCCGTCGAAGTTGCCAGAATAAAAATATAAATAATGATAAAAGAAACAATACTTTTTTGCACATCCATTGACAAAGGACGGTCATTGATATTGGCATTGAATAATGCACGCGGATGAATCAAGCGCCGAATTTCATCAAGAGAAACTTTGATCAATACCAGTATCCGAATTTGCTTGATACCTCCGCCAGTAGATCCTGCACTGCCGCCGAAAAACATCAAAATAAACAGTATGACTTGGGCAAAATAGGGCCATTTTTCATAGTCTGCTGTGGCAAATCCGGTGGTCGTAACCAAAGAACTGACTTGAAACAAAGAATGGCGCAACAATGACCCAATAGAATTTCCTTCCGCCACAGAACTATACGTAAAAAATTGATAAAAGAAAATATAAATCGTTATGAGCAAAGCACCGCTACCCATGATTTTGATATAAAATCGAAATTCTGCATCTTGCCAGTAAGCTTTCCAATCCCCTTTGAAAAAGCGATAATGCAAAGAAAAATTGACACCTGCCACTATCATAAAAAAAGTAATCATCCATTGAATAAGAGGACCATACGCAGCAATAGAAACATTTTTTGTGGAATAACCACCCGTTGCTAATGTGGCAAATGAATGATTGACAGCTTCAAACCAATCCATGCCGGCCATTTTTAACAAAAGGATCTGCGCAATGGTAAACACCAAATACAGCTTCCATAGAATTTTCGCGGTTTGCTTGATCTGAGGCGCAAGCTTGTCCGGTATCGGACCGGGCACTTCCGCTTTGAACATTTCTACTCCGCCTATTCCCAGAGCGGGCAACAAAGCCAATGTAAAAACAATGATGCCCATACCGCCGATCCAATGGGTAAAAGACCTCCAAAAAAGCAATGCTTTGGGCATTTGTTCGATATTGGTCAATATCGAAGCTCCGGTTGTTGTATAACCAGAGATGGATTCAAAAAAAGCGTCTGTAAAAGCCGGTATCGCTCCAGTGATAAAATACGGAAAAGCACCGGTCAATGCCAAAAAAAACCAGGCTCCTGCGACAATAAGAAAACTTTCTCTATGGCCAATTTTCATTTTGTTGCCGCTGACAATGCTTGGGATCCCGGCCATCATCAACAATACTGGAAAGACCAAAGATATACCCATACTGATAAAAAGCTGGGGCAGCAATGAAACCTCTCCAAAAATCAATGCCACCATTATGGGTAACAATTGAAACAAAACATTGCCAAACAATAACAAAGAAAGAATATACGCGACAGAATAAAGATTCATTGAGATACCGTCGCAAACCAGGCAGACAAAACCTCTGTGTCCATAGGCAAATGAAACAAAATCACTCTATCATTGGCTTGTACTTGCAAATTGCCGTCTGGAATGATCACCTCCTTGCCGCGGACAATACCCCCCAAAATAATACCATCAGGCAAATTCAAATCCATGATTCTGCCACCCGTAATGGGGCTGCCCTCTTCTGCTTCTATCTCCAGCACTTCCGCGTTCGTTCCTTTGACTGAGGCAACATTATAAACTTTGCCCTTGCGAACATATTTGAGGATAGAACCTTCCGTGCTGATTTTGGGACTGATCAACACATCGATACCAATTGCCTCTGTGATCGGAAAGTACTGCGGGTTTTGCACCATAGCCATTACCCGGCCTGCCCCATTTTTCTTGGCGGTCAGGCTAGCCAACAAATTGGCATCTTCATTGTCCGATACAGCGATAAACACATCTGTATAGGCAATGCCCTCTTCTTTTTGTAAATCCATATCCGAGCCAATACCAATTAAAACCAATGTTTGGGGCAACCTTCCTTTGATTTGATAACCCTTTTTTTTATCAGGAGCAATGAGAACCACCCGCGAGCCCATTTTCTCCAATTCCCTGGTTATTTGAATGGTCAATTCGTTTGCGCCAAAGATCATTATCTTCTTGATTTTTTGTGAAAAATTTCCGATCAACGGCGACACATTGCTGACTGTATCCGTTCGGCCAATAATATAAATAGTATCATCTTGCTTTATATCTGTCTTTCCGTCAGGAATAATAGTCTTCCCCTGCCGGCGAATAGCCACGACCAAATGGTCTTGCAAAGCTGTTAGTTTTCTTATGTCCATCAGTTGCTGACCGGACAATAATGACTGTTCTGTGATATGAAAACCAACCAGCTCCACCCGATTTTCAGAAAAAAAAGCAATATCTGTAGCACCAGGTGTTTGCACCAAACGAACAATCTCATCTCGGGTAAATGCCATCTGGTTAAAAATAAAATCCGCGCCAAAATCCTGACAACGCAATATCGAAAACCTGTCTTCATAATCGACATTGTTGACCCGCGCAATCGTGTGTTCGACACCATATTTTTTGGCGATCTGGCAGGAAATCAGATTGATCTCGTCAATATTGGTCACAGCGATAAGCATATCGCATTTATCTATGTCAGCCTGAACCAGGCTAAGCGGAGAAATGGAAGCACAAACCGTTTGCACATCCATGGTATGCGACAATTCTACGATCCGTTCCATATTGCGGTCAACAACCGTGATATCATGACCCTCTTGAACTCCCAGCTTGGAAGCCAGATTGGTACCCACCTGACCAGCACCTACAATTATGATTTTCATCGGAAATGTTACTTCTGGAATATATCGTTAAACTGCTCATCAAATTTTTTTTGCTCAAAAACACCGGACTCTTTATCGCTTTTCAAGATAAACAACGCCAATACAGGTAAAGCTTTCAATCTTTCTATATTGGCCGGATAAGCATAGACCTTGATCCATTTGGAAGAATGCCGAAAAAAAACTTTTACTTTGCTGCCTTTTTTTAATGAACGATTTTCATCGATACGCATTTCTTTTTTCAAAGTATAAATGTGAGAGTATTCTTTTTTAAGCTGCTTTTGCTTTTGCGGATTGACCCAGGGTGAACTGCATGCAGTAAAAATTATTGAAAACGCAAAAAGACTTATTGCAAATAAAAATACAAAACTATTCCTTTGGCCATGATTACCTGGTTTATGGATTTTGCGCCATCTTTTCATTGGTATCTCCTCAATATTTTTTGCTTCTTTGCTTATTTGGCTTTACAGATTTTTTCTTAACAATTTTCTCTTAAGAATTTAACCACGAATTTTTGCTATGATTCGGCTGGAAGAATATCCGTCAACAAAAGAAATAATTTTTATTTGTCCGCCAAGTTTTTTTACTAAAGGAGTTTCCGGCAAATCTTCCGCTTTGTAATCCCCGCCCTTTACATGTATATCAGGAACAACTTTTTTTATGATTTCCAGAGGTCGGGTTTCATCAAAAAAAGTAACAATGTCAACAATAGAAAGACTCGCCATAAGCAACAATCGATCCGCCAAAGTATGGACCGGCCTATCTGGACCTTTCAATTGGCGCACAGATTCGTCTGAATTTAGGGCCACAACCAATAAATCACCCAAAGCCCGTGCCTCGGCTAGATACGCAATATGCCCCCGGTGCAATATATCAAATACTCCATTGGTAAAAATGATACTTGGTTTGTTGCTTTGTTTTGTGATTTGTTCGCGCCATTGCTCGATTTGAGCAGGCGACAAAATTTTTTTTTCGATTTGATCGAGATAATTATTTTGATATATGTTTTGCATCATGTTTTTTCATTTAATCTTTTTTGATTCTATTTTTCAATTCTATTTTCTAAATATAAAATAAATATGGGCTGCTGTTACACAGCCCATAGTGTTTGCACTGCCGAATTGACCAAAGAAAACATGAACTCTTGTGAAATTCTAATGCCTCTGACAAAATGGCTGAACACAGAATAAAATGCCCGAAGCATTCATTATCATCCTGTTAATCGATTAACTGCAAGGCAAGCCTAGGTTCTAAATTGGCCTGAGCCAACATAGCTGTACTACTTTGCAGCAACATTTTGTCACGAGTAAAATTGATAACCTCAAAAGCTACATCTGTATCGCGGATTCTGGATTCTGCCGCAACCATGCTTTCATAAGTACTTTGAATAGCGCGAATAGTGATATTCATTCTATTGCTTTGAGCACCTAAGTCAGCTCGATTGCGGTTGATCTTGTCCAAAGCCTCATCAATACGGCCAATGACATCATTGGCTTTGCCCACAGAGCTAATCGAGATACCTTGATTGTTGCCTACTGTGAGATTGAGAGCCTTGGCATTCATAGTCGCGATAAACGCCTGAATACGCTGATCCTTATTGGGGCCCACATGAAAAAACATGGAACCTGTTTTGGAACTTTTCGCGAATTCACCAGTCAAAAGCTTGAGCCGGTTAAATTGAGCCTGATCAGATATACGGTCTACCTCATTTACAAGCTGAGAAACTTCTACCTGAATCGCCTTTCTGTCCTCATGGCTATAAATCCCGTTCGCGGATTGAACAGCCAATTCACGGATTCTTTGCAAAATATCATTGACTTGATTTAAGGCGGATTCTGCCACTTGGGAAAATGAAATCCCACTTTGGGCATTGTACTCTGCCTGTTTCAAGCCCCGAATCTGGGTCCGCATACGTTCAGATACTGCAAGTCCGGACGCATCATCCCCTGCATAGTTGATCCGTTCACCGGATGCAAGCTTCTGGGTTGACTTATTCAGTTCCCATTGGGCCTGAGTCATCTGGCGATGAACAAAATTTGCTCTGAGATTGTGTCTAATGATCATTGTAACCCTCCTTGATATCATTAGCGAAATCGTTCACGAAAAAAGGCCTCCTGATAGCGTCTTGCGGACGCATCCCTTTTTACGGATTTAAGGTTTTCTCCTTTGTTTGGTCAAGAACTGAATTTCCGGCGTCCCGGTCCTTCAGAGACCCGCATCACGATCCAAAAAATTTTGGCTCGTAATGTCAGCCCCCGATCTTTCAGGGGCAGTGCGGTTTATTTGAACAAATCAAGTAAGGGCTGATTACAATTTCTATCAAAAACTAAACAATCTCATTGTCCAATTTAACAAATAATATTGAACAAGCAATGATTTTTCTATTTATCAATCATTGTTTATTTTATTATTATCCGGCAAATTATCAATCATTAACGGCAATAGTAAGCTAAAAGTTTTGAATCAGTGAAAGAACCCCTCTCGGCTTCAAATTCGCTTGAGCAAGCATAGCCGTGTTGGATTGAACCAGTATAGAATTTCGGGTAAATTCTACGGTTTCCTCTGCCATGTCTGTGTCACGAATCCGAGATTCTGACGCCTGGATATTTTCATACGCAGCCATCAGTCCTTTTGCCGAAATCTCCAAGCGGTTGTAATAGGCTCCCAAATCAGCACGCTGTTTAGCAATTTTTTCCAACGCGCTATCCATCAAACCAATGGTAGCATTTGATTTACCTGGCGTGGAAACGCTGGCTATTAGATTCTTAGCAGCATTTCTCATTCCTAAAGCTTGTGCATTCATGGTAGCTATAAACACCTGCCTCCGTTGGTGCATATTAGGTCCCATGTGAAACCACATACTCGCCTTGCCCTGTTTAGCATAGTCTCCGGTCAACATTTTGAATCGGTTGAACTCTGCCTGGGACGCAAGACGGTCCACTTCATCGACCAAAGCAGAAACTTCCACTTGTATCAAAGTTCTATCACTATCCGAATAAATGCCGTTCGCTGACTGCACAGCCAAGACACGAATCCTTTGGATAATGTTATTGCTTTGATCCAAAAAACCTTCCGCGGTCTGGATAAAACTCATTCCATCTTCTGTGTTTCTTTCCGCCTGGCGCAAGCCCTGAACTTGGGTCCGCATCTTTTCAGACACAGCCAAACCAGAAGCATCGTCGCCCGCGCGATTGATACGCATTCCAGTGGAGAGTTTTTCCATATTCTTGTCCACTTCCCATTGCCTAAATTTCAAAGAGCGATGGGAGTTAATGGCACTCAT
>CAZCVM010000040.1:7472-11577 GCA_964501965.1 uncultured Leptospiraceae bacterium
GAGAGAACGGTGAGCATTAATTGCGCTTAAATTGTGATTGATTATCATAGTCACACTCCTTTGCTCCGGTTACGATCTATCCTTACACCACATCGTGATCTTTTATCTTGGGAACGCCCCAAAAGCCACCACGTAGCGGCCGTAACCAGTTGTGTTCCGTTTCGTCTATTTTTTTGTGGAGAAAAGACCGAAATCTTTTCCCCCTCCAGATTTTTTTGATTTAATTGATTGGTTAACAAAAAAATCCAGAGGCGAAACCGGAGCAAAAAAAGCGCAAAAAAATGCACCATACTCCCATCGTTTACTTAATCGGATGGAACAATGCTAAAAACAAATGTGATTATTGGCAATTAACGACAATTATCGCTATTTATGGAGGGTTATTGCTATTTTCAATAGCATATAGGGGGTACGACAAAAAAAATAAATATTTTTTATCCTATCTATAATATCGGCCAAAAGCCATATTTCCTAAAGCAAAAAAAATATTATCCTTACAAAAATTCAAAAATAATATTCAAATACACAATGAAGTATTTGCAAAAAATGATCAATATGCTTCAATATGCTTCAATAAGCCTCAATATACGTCATTATGTATCAATAAGTGTCAATAAGTGTCAATATGCTTGACTGGAATGCCAATTTTCTTTTGCTGCCAGGCCAAAAAATAAATATGGCACACTTTTTCGAGCATTTCCATAAAATTGCTAGCCACAGACAATTCTTCATCATGGGTCACAGCACCATGATTGCTCAACAATATGGCACGGCTTTCCGGCAAGAACGGACTGATTGATTGAGCCAATTGACTGGTTCCGGGCTTAGCAAACTCGGCTTTGACCAATGAGCCAAAATAAATGATTGGTTCTGCCAAAAAGTTTTCCGTCAAATCAATCTCCATCATGCCCAGCATGGTAGCATACAAAGGATGAGCATGAACAATGGCCCGGCTATCTGTTGTTTTGTATATTTGCTGATGCAGCAAATATTCCGTGCTGATTTTTGCGTCCGGTATTTCCGGTTTTTCCATTAGCTCACCATTCACATTGCACAAAAGTATATCATTTTCATTCAGTTCTTTTTTGTCTGCCATGGATCGGGTAATCAGCATGTGTTCCTGGCCCAGTTTCAAAGATAAATTGCCTTCAAAGCCAGTAAAAATTCCTTGCTGCGCCAAACGATGCGCCCAGTGCACCATTTCTTTTTTTTGTATCCGAATATATTTGGCTCCCAATCCCTGGTGTTTCATTTGTATCCCCTTGTGTATAGAATAATCAACTTTTGGATGAATCCAATTTCTGAACCAATTGATCAACTTTTTTTTGTTTTTGCTTTAACCGCAATAAATAAATCTTCCGCATTCGCCCCAAATCCAATTCTCCGGTCATAATGTCAAACCGCTGCGTTTCCAAATAACCGCAATCCAGATCATAAAGGATTTTGGATGCTTCGATAGCGTATTTTTGCGCCCGCTGCCAATACTTTTCGGATTCTTTGTACCACAAAGCTGCAATTTTGAGACTAGCCTGCAAGTCCCTGGCAAAAGCAATGTCATAAAAATATACTTTTGGTTTATCATAATGAGCCCCAATTCGCATAAAATTGCGTGCTAGCATTACATGAATGCGCATAAATACCATTAACCGGTATTTGTGGTAGTATTTCTCATTAGGTATTTTGCACAATGCCTGGTAAGGAGAGCGAAATTTCAACCGTAGTGCGTAGCGCAAATTTGCGATGTTTTTGAGCATATTTTTTTCGCCATAATAGGCATTGAAACGATACAATTCCAAATAATCTTCGACATAACGGTATCTTTTTTCCGCTTTGAGTTTGGCGATAAAATCCGAAAATTTTGTGTAACCATGCTTTAGCCAATCCCTTTCATAATGTCGGATATTCCAGGGATTGGCAAATACATTGCTGATCGCAATAGAAACCAGCAATACGGTAAATAGCATTGCCAATGCACGCAAATCTGTTTTTTTATTATTTTGCCACTTCATTGATCAAGCGTCCCAATGCGCTATCTTCGGTTTGGATTACTTTTTGGTTGGCTTCATAATGACGTTGCACCTCTATCATTTTGACCATTTCCCGGACGACATTCACATTGGATTTTTCCAAAAAACCCTGATGAATTTGGAACTGCTCTTGCACTGGTATCGGTGGGCCGGAATGATCCGTTTCATAATAAAAATTGGCCCCTTCTTTTTTCAATTCCCGCATAAAGGGAAATGTCCGTATTTTCAATTGATCCAAAACCACCGGATCCTGCCATTGATTGTCATTGGCACTCGTCAAAGGTGTATCAATTGCCTTATTTACAACAATATTTCCTTCCGGTGTAATCTTGAAATTGAATTTGGTCAATTGGATGGGACCATTTTCTCCGACCAAACGAAACCCTTGTTTATTGACCACAAAACCATTTTTGTCCAAAAAAAACGCGCCGTCCCTGGTAAACCTTTCTCCTTTGGGAGTCAAAACCGTGAAAAATCCAGGGCCCTGTAAAGATAGATCCAAAGGATTGTCTGTTTTTTTCATAGCTCCTTGTTCATGCCTGGTAAAAACTTCATTTACCTCGACCCCGGTACCCAAGCGTCCCACCATGGGCATATCGTCCCAGGAGCCAGCAGGCACTACATTCAGGCCATTGTCACTTTCCCGACGAATCAGCATTTCTGGAAAACTTTTGTAAATCGTTACATCCTGTTTGTAGCCTGTTGTATCCACATTTGCCAAATTGTTCGCAATATTGTTCAATCGCGCCATATCTGCTAGCATACCGGATGAACCTGTGTATAATCCGCGAATCATGGACTGCCTCCTGCTTCTCTTTTGATTTTTGCGCCCAGGGATATGAGTTTTTCTTCAAAGTTTTCGTATCCCCTATCTGTATGATAGATTCGGCGTATTTCCGATTTTCCTTCAGCATAAAGTGCAGCCAAAATCATGGCAGCTCCGGCACGCAAATCCGTCATCATAACCTGGGCTCCCATCAATTTTTCCTTGCCGCGAATGATAGCAATGCCATTTTCTACATAAATATCCGCTCCCAAACGCAGCAATTCTCCTACATGTGTGTACCTGTTTTCAAAAATATCTTCTATCATCACTGACAAACCTGGCAAAGTAGCCATCAATGACATCATCGGAGCCTGCAAATCCGTTGGAAAGCCGGGATACACTTTGGTTTTAATATCAATGCCCGACATTTTTTTGGCTGCTTGCAGTTTGATCCAATCTTTTCCTTGTTCCAAACAAAAGCCCATACGCTCCATTTCAGTGAATAATGCCTGTACCATTACTGGATTTGTTTTTTGGACAGTGACTTCTCCCCTGGTTATGGCTCCTGCCAAGAGCATGGTACCTGTTTCGATTCGATCCGGTATCACTGTGTATTCTATGGGTTGCAATTGCCTGACTCCCTGGATTTCCATTTGCTTGGTTCCCAATCCGGAGATTTTAGCACCCGCCTGATTCAAAAATTCTGCTAATGTCACTACTTCCGGCTCCATAGCGCAGTTTTCCAATATTGTTGTTCCCTTGGCCAACACAGCAGCCATCAACACATTGGCTGTAGCTCCCACAGAGATTTTTTTGAAACGAAACCGATTGCCGGTCAATTTGTACGCTTTGCTGGATCGTGCTTTGGCATGAATCACCCCATGATCCAGAGAAATTTCAGCTCCCAGAGCTTCAAAGCCTTCCAGATGAATGTCTATAGGTCTTTGCCCAATGGCGCAGCCACCTGGCAAGGAAACCTTGGCCTCGCCCTCTCGGGCCAATAATGGACCCATGACATAGGTGGAAGCACGCATTGTTTTTACCAATTCATAAGGTGCTTCCCAATTGGTTATTCTTTGTGAATCAACAATCAATTCATTTTTTGCCGGATCATACTCTGTTCGCGCTCCCAAACTCTCGATCAATTGCAGAATGGTTCGAATATCCATTAGATTCGGTACATTTTTGAGCTTGACGACTCCTTTGATTAACAACGCGGCACTAATCAATGGCAAAGCTGCGTTTTTCGAGCCACTGATAATGACTTCACCTTTGAGTTTTCTTCCGCCATCTACGCTATAATAATCCATCT
>CAZCVM010000041.1:0-7586 GCA_964501965.1 uncultured Leptospiraceae bacterium
GATCAATTTATTCGCGGAACAAATTCAGGAATTGCGCAAAAAAAATATTTATCCGGTGTTTGCGGTTTCCCCGATGCTGCGGCCAATGATATTTGATTTGCTGGATCGGGAAATTTCTGATATTTCCGTTATTTCATTCAATGAAATTGCGCCAGGGACAGAGGTGGAGGGAATTGCCATGGTTCAAGCTCAGGCAGCTTAGATTTTTTTTGTTCTTGCCATAAAAAGCTTTGCCTGGGTATTTATCTCTATTTTGAAAAAACTGGAAATTTTAGTGGAGAAAGAAGACAACAAACGGAAAATTAGTCAATGAAAGGGTCAATCAAGGAGAAATAAAATATGGAATATATAAAAGTAGTAGGAAAAGATTATCAGGAAGCATTGTTTGAAGCAAGAAGACAATATGGCCCGAATATCATGCCGTTAAGCGATCGAAAGATCAAAGTGGGTGGTATTATGGGATCCAAATTGTTTGCTAAAGTGCAAGTAGAGCTGACAGCTGCCATAAGTGATCGGGATCAAAACAAACCAGAATGGCTCAACAAAAAAGATAAATTGGAAAGTGTCAAAATAAACTGGAAAGAAAAAGAGGGTAAAGCGTCACAAAGCCTGGCAGATACCTCGGCGAAAAATCTACAAGCTGACGCGAAAAAAGTTCAGGAATTGGAATCATTATTAAAAGCAAAAGCAAAGCAAAACCCAGTTGCATCTGATGCAAACAGCCTGATCTCAAGCAAAGATAAATTTGAGTCTGTATTGGCAGAAGCGCAAAAAAGGCAAAAAATGCAGCCTAAAGAGATTGTCAGTAAAGAACAAAAAAAAATTGAAATTGTGCCAGATTATGATACAATATTGCGCAATGTATCGGACATCAAGACAATGCTCAATGAAATGCAAAAAAAAGAAGGTCAGGGATTGCATTCAGGCCGTTATTATGATTCACCGATTGACCGATGGGAAAAGAAATTGATTGAATCGGATTTTAGTCCGGAATACGCAGATCATATCATTAGTGAAGTAAGAGAAAAGCTTACTATAGAAGAAATCAATGACCGTGAAGCAATTCGCAAGAAAATATTGTTGGCATTGAGAAATCGAATAGGTATATCGCCTCCGTTGTTAAAATCATCGGAAAAAAGAAAAATAGTAGCTTTTTTCGGTGCCACCGGAGTTGGCAAGACCACCACATTGGCCAAATTGGGCGCGATCTACACAATATACCAAAACAAAAAAGTTGCTTTTATCACAGTGGACAACTACCGTATCGCAGCCACAGAACAATTGAAACGGTATGCAGAGATTATTTCTTTGCCGACTCATGTGGTCAATAGTCCAGAGCAATTGCAAAATACTATTTCCCGTGAAGAAGCGGATTTGATATTGATTGATACTTCGGGACGCAGTCCATACAACGAAAAGCATTTACAAGACATTGATGATTTATTTAAGGACGTTCAAGAACCAGTGGAGAAAGTTTTGGTGAGTGCTGCCACAGCGAAACGGATGGATCAGCAAATCATTTTTGAAAGTTTTAGCAGTATTGGGATTGATAAAGTGATTTTTAGTAAGCTTGATGAGTCCGCAGCTATTGGGGGATTGGTGGAAACTGCCGATAAATACAACAGGGGCATTTCTTATATTACTTTTGGTCAGGATGTGCCCAGTGACATAGAGGAAGCGAACGCGCAAAAAATAGCCTATTTGGCAATGGGGGAGCGCAAAAAACCCATTTTATCTACGGATGTGCCGAAATAGAAAAGCATTTTGTGTTCAATCAATGTTTTTTTATTGGATATATAATGAATAAAAATGTATTCAAGGACATTGCAAACAAGGATACTCCTGTGTCACGCTAATGGTTTATAAATTTGGGTCAATGGGAGGACTATTGTGGATCAAGCAGCAAAATTGCGCAAATTGGCGGGTGAACGGGGAGTGGTTGTTCCTATTAAGGACAATATTGAACGGAATAATGGCAAACAATGGAAGAGTTCTGGCAATCTAAAAGATCAGGAACCTCAAAAATCACAGAAAGCTGAAAAAGCAGCACATAGGCCGCGTATAATATCTGTTTCTAGCGGCAAAGGCGGAGTTGGAAAGACATCCGTTACAGTCAATCTCGCGATTATGCTTGCTCAATTGGGGAAAAAAGTCACGATTTTGGATGCGGACCTGGGAATGGCGAATGTGAATTTATTGGTTGGTTTTATACCAAAATTCAATTTGCAACATGTTTTTAAGGGACAAAAGAAGATTTCTGATATAATTATTGAAATACCGGAAGGTGTGAAAATTATTGCTGGGGCGTCTGGTTTTTATCAACTGGCAAATATGCAGGATGAAAGCAGAGAAGCAATGATAGAAGATTTTAATGAGGCCATTTCCGGCGACATTGTTATTATTGATACCGGAGCAGGGGTTTCGGCAAATGTGTTGAGTTTTGTGTTGATAGCAGATGAATCCATTGTGGTGACCACGCCGGAGCCGACAGCTATAACAGATGCTTATGGTATGATCAAGGCCATTGTCAGTCAGACATCGGAGATGAACATAAAACTATTGGTCAATCGGGTTCAATCAGCTATGGAAGGTAAAAAAGTAGCAGATCGAATCATCAATATTTCCAGCCAGTTTTTGTCCGCGAGAGTGGAAAATTTTGGCTTTATTTTTGAGGATCCGGTTGTGTCCCGATCTGTGCACAATCAAAAGCCTTATGTAATATCCTATCCCAAAGCAAAGGCAACCGGATGCGTTCGTTCCATAGCGGCACATATGCTCCAGATGCAAATGGACCAATTGCCGGAACCAAAGAGCTCTTTTATGGACAAAGTTATGAATTTATTTGGACGAGATGAACCATCAGCATGAAACTGAAGCTTTCTATTGGCGTAGCTGGATTCGCGTTTATTGTTTCAGCTTTAATTGGATTTATCATTGACAACACCATAATAAATTTATTATGGAAGGCGGCAGTGTTTGCTGTATTGTTTTTTGGTTTGAGTTTTGGTTCCTGGCACTTTCTGGAAAAACGAGTACCAGAATTGTTTGAAGCATTGTCGCAAGTGCAGTTCCGATCCAAAGGAGATGACTCGGGATTGGATGAAAATGGTGTATCTACGGATCAAGATCAAGATACAGGAGATGCTTTGGCTGGGCAAAGCCTGGAAGACACAGATAGTATCTCCGGTAAAGAGGATGCCGCAGACCAAGTTGCTGGTATGGCTTCTTCTGGTTCCAGTAAAGTTCAAAATTTAGGAGATCATATTTTGATAAGAGATAAGAAAATCAAAAATGAACCAAAAATTATCGCGGAAGCTTTGCGGACAATGATGGACAAAGAAGATGATTAAAATGATTGAAATATGGTACACAGCAAAATATGGTTCACTGTATCAGGCAAGCCAGGGATTCGAATAAAATATTTACAGATTTTGAGGTAACACAAAATGGATGATAATAACGCAAATAATAATAACGTTAAAAAAAATGAATCCGGCAAAGATTACAGTTTAAGTAAAATCACTCGTGAAACAGGTTGTGACCCTAAACTTGCCAATATGCTTTATGATTTTACCCATGGAGATGAGCAGGGAGTGATACGGATTCTTTCCGCAGTGCCTAAAAATATACTGGTTATCAAGGGAAAATTTATTGCCCAAAAACGAAAGATTTTTGGATTATTTATCGCTTATTATGATAAAAACAATTCTGATATCGCAAGAATTGTTGGAGCAGTATCCACAGACCGAGATGTCAGCAGACAGGATGTGCGAACAGACCATGAGGAGTTGGAACGGTTTATTGACAATTATTTCAAGCATCAGCAATCCAATCTGTGGGATGCCAATGAGTCGGAAAGCCTTTTGGCCAAGGTAAAAGAAATTTTGAATGCCGAATACTGGCCCAAAATGATCAAAGAAGCTCGCAAAGAGGAATTGGAGCGAGAAATGATTAAGGCATTGGATAGGTCTTTGATTCGGTTTTTGAATGACAATCAACTTGCCATTAAACTGGATATAGATAATATCAATGAATTCCAATTTGCTAAAGCTGTGCATATTCTTGAAGAAGACCAGGATCAGGAAGAACAAGATGCGCAGGAGTCCACAGAAGAATCCAAGGAAAAAAAAGAAAAAAAAGAAGAGCAAAAGAATTTTATGATGCTGCAATGCGAAGCCGAGGTTTCCCCAGTGAGCGGGATCGAAGCATCGAAACTGAATAAAGGCGATGAAATTTTTGTCCGTATCACTGATTCCAGGGATATTGCCGCTTATCTAAAGACTTTGCTTTCCGGTCAGACAGATTTGGAGAAAAATGTTCCTATTATCGCGAAAATTGTGAATATTGAGCCAACAGAAACGCAAAATATTCGTTTGTTTGTCCAGTTTGGCCCTGGGATTTTGGGGCAGATCGTGACCCAAAAGGAAGTGAAAGTGCAAAAAAAAGGGATTGTAGCACGCAAAAAACAGCTCAAGCAAGAGCAAAATAATAATTGGATTTTTTTTGGATTTGTGCTTGCGTCTTTTATCTTGCTGGGCATCATTGTAGTATTAATCTATTTGAATAATTGAGCTTGTGAAGTAAATTATAATTGCAAATATAGACAATATTTTTTTAATGTGACTTGTTGCTGCAAATATTTAAAGGAAATTTAAGTGAAAAAAAGCAAATATGCCGAATACGATCAGCAAGAAGAAGAAACGCTGTGGAAAAAATACAAGCAAACTCAGGACGCTGAGATCAGGGAATACATTATTGAGAAATATTCTCCCCTGGTAAAGTACGTGGCTGGCAAGATATCCACTGGTATGCCTCAAAGTGTGGAGTTTGATGATCTTATTTCCTATGGGGTTTTCGGGTTATTGGATGCAATAAATAAATTTGATATCGAACGAGGTATCAAGTTCAAAACCTATGCCATGACACGTATTCGCGGAGCGATATTTGATGAACTGCGAAATTTTGACTGGATACCTAGATCTATCCGGCAAAAAGCCAAGCAAGTGGAACAGGTTGTTACAGACCTGGAAAATAAATTGGGTCGTCCAGTAGAGGATGAGGAAATTGCCAAGGAAATGGGCATAACGGATGATGAGTTGCAGGAGTTAATGCTCCAGTTGAGTGGTACATCCATGGTTTCTTTGAATGATATCTGGTATTTGGGGGATGACAATGATGAAGTGACTATCATGGAAACATTGCAAAGTCCAAGTGCTATGAATCCTGAAGTACTCATAGAAAAAGAAGAAATCAAAGATGTCATTGTAGAAGCAATTAAAAAATTGCCGGACAAAGAAAAAAAAGTAATTGTATTGTACTATTATGAAGACCTCACTTTGAAAGAAATCGGCCAGGTTTTGGATGTTACAGAAAGCCGTGTTTCTCAACTTCATACCAAGGCGATTATGCGGTTGCGTGGCCGTCTCAATACAATAAAAACCCAATTGCCTCGAAAATAAACAAAATTTAATTTTAGAAAATGTTTATGTTCGGTCCTGAAATAGAATTAAAAGAATCGTTAAAAAATTTGAACTCCCTGGCTTACAACAATAGGTACAAAAAATGATAAAAATTTTTGGTATTGGCAATATATTGCTCGGAGATGATGGATTTGGTTCCACATTTGTTACAAGATACAAAGCACAACTGGAAGCATTGGCTCCGCAGCAAATTGAAGTGCGTGACATTGGTGCGCACACAATCGAAGCAGTCAGCTATCTGGATGATTGCGAATATCTATTCATTGTGGATGCTTTGAAAGTAAAAGATGGCGAAAAAAATCAAATTTATATTTTGAATAAAGACGATATGATTGATCAGCCCAAAAGCAAGATTGTAATGAGTAGTCATTCGGACGGTGTACAAGAGATTCTCAATACAGCGGAATGGACCGGAGTATTGCCCAAGTATATCAAGCTTTATGGCGCAATCACAGAATCCTTTGATCATGGTATTGCACTTTCCCCTCATTTGGAAGAAAAAATGGAACCAATTAAAGACATGATTGTCCAAGAAATCAAACAAATTCTTGCTTTGTAGCCAAAGTTTTCTCCATCAAAAAAATCGCTATCAAATAAAAAAATAAAGATTTTTTGGGACAAACCAGTGGGGATTGAGCTTTATAAATAGTAGAGATACTATTATAAAGCTGAGGTGTTTTATGAAGACCCCATCCAAACCCAAACAATACACAAATCATACCAGTGTGAGCTTGAAGCCCCGTCATATAAATTTGTTAACCAGCGCAGCAGAAGAAATGGGTATTTCTGTCAATGATTTAATGATCCTGCTTCTCCGGTATATGAATGAGCGTGCCTTTTCCATTGTTGGTAAAAGGGAAAGGGTAAAGTATCAATTGCCGGAAGGGGATATTCAGGTTGTTAATTTGTATATCGAGCAGAGGGATTATGAACGAAATTTGGATGCGCGGAGGTTTGGTAAGGTTTCTGTGTCTTGGCTTTTGGCTTATGCTATTGATCATTTTCTTGATATTATTATTCAAAAAATTAACAAAAGTTTTGTTTTGGGTGAAGAAATTTTAAATAACTATGTAAGTCCACAAACATTTTTAGTAAAAAAATTGCCTAATCGCATCAGAATGGTATCTATTTGGTATCCACAGAAAGAATAAACTCAATCTTACCGCCCAAAACACATCTAACTGGCATCAATTAAAACAAAAACTTACTCGACCTTTATCTCTTCAATCTTTGCCTTTAAAAATTGTTTGAAATACCCGTCTTAAACATTTTATCCAAAAATATTCTTGAAATCATTTTGTCTTTTGGGGCTAATGGATATGGTACTGATTGCAAAAAATTTCAAACTAGTGCCAGGATAAAATTTTTGAACGGAGTGTGTTGTATGAGTTGTTCATTGTTAATGATGCCAGGATTGGATGTTTTAGTTATGTCTGTTGTAACATGGGCAGGATACCGTTTTTTTTTCCCTAATTAAAAAAAATGGGAGTGCTTATGCGGCAGGTATGGCGAGTGGCTCGGGCTGGTTCCTATAAAGATTTACGATTAATAGAAGAAAAAATATCCGATCCTGCTGAAGATGAAGTACAAATTGATGTTCGCGATAAAAACAATTTTCACGAGCAATTGAAGCAGGCCTTGAGCCGGAGAAAAATTCAGGGTCTGGACATTGTGTTGGATTCTGTGGCCGGGCCTTTTTTTCAGGCTGGCTACAAAGCACTCCAGCCAATGGGCCGTCTGATAATTTTGGGTGCAGCCAATTGGATGCCTTCAGGAAGGAAACCAAATTTTCTTTCTTTAGGGATCAAGTATTTGATGCGTCCCCAAGTCGATATTTTGGATTTGATCTCAGACAATAAAAGGATTTTGGGATTCAATCTTATCTGGCTTTGGGATAGGGTAGATGAGTTGTCATTGTATATGCAAAAAATACTAGCTATGGATTTGTCTCCGCCTTATGTGGGGCATGAGTTTTCTTTTCAGCAAGCTATGCAAGCCATGCGTCTATTTCAAAGCGGTAAAACTACAGGGAAGATTGTGTTAAAAATATGAATATTCAAAAAAGAATACAGTTTCAAGCACAGGATTTGCAGGAGGCCTACACGT
>CAZCVM010000041.1:7596-11390 GCA_964501965.1 uncultured Leptospiraceae bacterium
GCGATCCCATTTTGTGTTATTTCTCGGGATTGGCATAATACTATTTTGGTTACTTACTTTTTTTTTGACATTGTGGGCGGCGCAAGATATTTTGCATGATTGGTTGTCATATGGAATTTTGGGTTATGGCTTGATTCTTATCGTTATTCATTATTATATTTGGTTGACTATGGGAAAACGCATGTACAAAAAATTGCAGGATTTTCAAAAACCATATATTTTTTCCATGGATGAACAAAAAATGTCTGTGCAAGGCCAGGGAATTCATGGTTACTTGGAATGGCCGCAATACAAGAATGCGTTGATGAATGACAATTGTATTTTGCTTTATGTTAATGATATGTTGTTTCATCTTGTGATGCGCAGATTTTTTACAGATCAGGAATGGCAGGAAATCAGTGACCTTGTTCGGGATAAAGTTCCGAAATGATTCACCAGAGGTCAATCAAATCGTGGCGCAATGCACTTTGGTGATAGATTTTTTTGGGCCCATTCAAACCTATTGTATATTCGCTGCATATTGCGGGCATTGTCTGGATGACAGGTGAGACAACTACCCACAGTCAAAATTTTTATTTGTTCTTGTTTATGAAATGGACGGGCATTGCTGCGGGTAGCAACGTCTTTTGTTCTCGTCTGCAAAAACCCTATCCAGGCGTCCAGCGGCAATCCATCAGCTTTATGGTCTTCATACATTTGTTCAAATCGCCATTGTCCGTTCAGTGGGATTGAGTCAGAAGATTTCTCAAAACTCAGATTGCCTCGACCGTAGCCAATTGCCACTGGATCATTGTGGCATGACTTGCATGATCTGGACTGAAGCATTGTGGTATGAGCGGATATAGGCGAATACATCCGGCGGAAAACTTTGTATTTTTCAAGTATTTTGTCCGGATTGGGCGCATCTGGATTGATTGTCAGTACCATGCCTGGAATAAATGTGTCAATGATTTCATGCGGTTTGCCTTTTCCTTCTTTTATTTTTCTGACGCCGAGTGTAGGCGGTTCTGCCAGAAAAGGGCCAAAATGTTCTACCCAGGCCCCAGGTACTACTTTTTTGTACAAATGGTCATAGCCTTGTTTATCTTTGTCCCATTGTGTGTGACAAACAATGCAATGCGGTGCCCAGTTGGTGTGACAACTTTGGCAGCTAAGTTTTTTGTGACCATCAATGTCTTGGGCGCATTTTTGGGTAAATGGCTTAGGATACCAGATTTTGCCGGTTGTCTTGCCGATCATAAGTATTTTGCCCTTGCCTGGTTTTTTCGAAGGAAACGCATTGATCAACGCCCGTCCGGATTTTTGGATACGCAAAAATTTTTGTCTGTTTAGATTTTTTTCTGGATGCGGGATTTGGTGCAAATCCACCAATTTTTTTTCTTCACTGGTTAAATTTTTGCGTTCCAGCCAGGTAGGTTGATCTGTATGGCAGTCTGTGCAGCGAACTTGAGTTTGGTATTCCTGATGAACATGTTTTTTCCCATCCCCCATGGTTTCATAGGATGTATGGCAGTCAATGCATAGCATACCGCGCTCATAATGGATATCCGCATGTTTTTTTTCAAAAATGCGTCCGTCTTCCAATTGACGGAAACCTTTTTTGCCTTTGACTTGATCCAGGCTATATTGAGTTTCATGCCAACCCTCAAAATTTGTTGCCAATCTACCAGACCTACTGTGACACCCAAAACAATGCTCATTGGTGATTTTTACTGTCAGCGATGGGTGCAGCGTAGGCAATTGTATTTTCTTTTTGGCTTCGATCGATTGGTGGTATATCTCCAATTGTTTGGCTGCTTCCGGCGAATAGTGCAAATGACAGGCTGTGCAGCCGCCGCCGCGTGATTTTTGGGTGATAGGCGCAAACTCTGTTTTTGGATTGTTCAGGTGGCAGGAAGCGCACAATCGACGTAAATGACTATCTGCCGGCCCATGACCTAAGTCCGACAAATGGCCTGGTCCATCGGGATGATCTATCTCGTCAAAAACATAGCGATTTACCGCTACCATACCTCTGCCTGTGGCCATGAGAGAGTCATGGATCCGGCTGCTAATATCTTGGTGACATGCTTGACAAGCCTGGTCAGTGTTTTGTAAATTGCCAGGAATTTTTATCATGTTTTTATGAGCCAAGTCTTTGTTCAGGGAAAAAGGATTGCCGCCATGGCAAGATGAGCAGCCGATGGCGTGAGGGTCATGGGAAGGTGAAAAACCTTTCATGTTGCCATGGCAGACTAGGCAGCTTTCCCGTTTGCCATTAATGATGGGAATTTGAAAATTTTTGTTTTTGGTATAACGGTTTTTGTATTCCTGTAGAATTGTATTGTCCGGTTTGCCCGCGCGGTATCCAAAATGCAATATCAATATACTGAGAGAAATAAAAAGCAGTACAATGATGGATGTTTTATTTTTCAGGTGCATAAAAAAATCTCTTTTTGATTGATGATACGATTGTTGTTACCAGGGGTAGACCCATTGCCAATTGACCCCGCGAAAATACCAGCCAATAATTGTTAAAAAAATATAAATAATGAATATAGCATAAATTGTCCAGCGAAAATATATTTGCGCTGTCTGTTTTATTTTGGGCAAAAAAACAATGGGCAAAAAACCAGCCAGAACAATCCACCAGAATAGGCCCGGATGGGAAAGCCAATGCAGTACCTCCTGTAAGCCCACAAAATACCATGGCCCTTTGTGCGCTAGATCAGCCGGCAATATGGAATGGGCTGGAATGATGTATACCGCGACAATACTCAATAGCAAAGCCCAGGCAAAAGAACCGCTAGTCGGCCATATTCTCCTGGCATGTTCGATAATGATAAGAAAAATAAAAATAGTTGTCGTGGCCAGGTGATGCATATAAAGTATTTGCAAATCGCCTTGTTTGCCAATGATAGAATACGCCAAAAAATCATTGCCGCCAGGAATAGTGCCAATCAATCCCGACAGGATGCGCACAGCAAGCATTGCGTCTTCATCAGCTTTGAGCATAAAACCGGAAAGCATGACAAAAAAAATAAATACAATAGAAAAGCTCAAACGCAGCCATATTCCCCATGAGACTTTTTGCGATCCATTTTTGAAAATATATTCAAATAAATGGATGAAAAATGTTATTAAAAAGAGCTGAGCACTGCCATAATGTATATCCCTAAACCATTGACCGTATGGATTGAGCAGTGCTAGCATTTGCAGTGAATCTGCGGGCTGTTTGACATCATAAACCAAAGCCAAAAAAACTCCAGATAAAACAGCAATCGCAAAAAAAGCGAAAGATAAATGTCCAAATGATGGTAGCCAATGATTCCATGTTTTGAAAAAAAAAGTTATGGATTTGGGTATGTAAAAATGAAATATTTTAAGTACCGGAAATTTCAATTTTCAATAATCCTTTTTGCTTTCCTGATTTTGGGTCAGTGACAATCTTGTATGGAATATGCGGCAAATTTTTTGCCGCTGGCCCCTGGAGGACTTCTCCATTCCAATTGAATTTGGAACCATGGCACGGGCAAATCAGTTCATTGTCTTGGCTTTGGTTGATGAGACAGCCCAAATGTGTGCATTTGGCTGACAAAACCACTAGATTATTGTTGCGAGCAATAAAAATCCATTCTCCTTGAAACGATACTTCTTCCTGTGTGTTGACATTGATTTGCTGTTTTTGATTTTTCTGGGAAAGAATGTATTTTTGCTTGTCAATCAAGCGAAACCATATACCGAGAAAACCTGCACCTATGCCAGCCAAAGCTGAGTACAAAAAAGCTTTTCTGGTAACGGATGTTTTATTTTTC
>CAZCVM010000042.1:0-5051 GCA_964501965.1 uncultured Leptospiraceae bacterium
TTGCATTGATAAGCGGACTATTTGTGCCGATAAAAAACAATCGTACAAAATATCCTGCTGATTTTGCCCGCTTTATAAATTCGACTTTATCAGGTGCTGACAAAACAGTCTCAAAGCAAATACTTTCCCGTTTATGTAAACATTCTTCCCTTTGTTTACGCGCCAATTCAGCCCCCTTGATTACAGCTTCTGGGGAATTCCAGTCTCCAAAAGTATTCATGGCAAGAAAATCCGGGTTTATATATAGACAGCCTTCGATCCATTCATGATGTAAAATTTTATCAGTTACTGTAGTTTTTCCAGAACCATTGGGACCGGCGACAATTATTAATTTAGGTTTCATTGGTTTTTTGCGCCTCACGAATATGGGCTTTTATCTGATCGCTGATTTCTTTTTTTGTTTTAATCGCTTTGTGTTTAGCTTCCAGTGCCACCTCATGCATGATCATTTTAAGCTCATCATCCGTTGGCTCCACATCGTCAATAAATCTATACATTGATTTTGCTTTCATATATTTCTCCTTGATTTATTATTTATCCAAAAAGGCCTTGCCTTCATAATTGTAATCTCATTCTCTGTCAAGCAATATATCTTATAGAATAATCTTGTAAATTTGAGATTCCAAGTAACGACTATTTTTTTTTGTATATTATTTGTCTAGTATTTTTTTATTGCTTGGCAAAAAAATATAAAAACCCATTCAATTGAGCATCCTTCATAGAGGGATCATTCCATCCAGCCTTCGATCTCCAGCTCGCGGCGTAGCTCCTTTGACTCATGGCGATACCATTGGTTTTGGATGTATTTGTTAGTCGTGTCAAAAATTTCTCTATGCAATGTTTTTGCATAATGCCCCTTTTGCCAATAGACATCTGGCAAAGCATGGGAGCTGGTTCCCTTAATATGCTTTATCGCAGTGGATAGAGCCAGCGCGGGCGGTATGGTCAGCAAAATATGAATATGATCTTTATAACCATTTAAAGCATGAAGGAGAAATGACAGCTCCTCCGCCTTCCGCGCAGCGATTTGGCGAATTTTCCTTATCTTGTTCTCATCCAACATCGCCGCGCGGTTCTTTGTGCTAAACACAATGTGATAATATATTTCATAATATGTGTTGGTATCTTTTCGCATAATCAATCTCCTTTTTGCCCTTTTTGCCAGAGGATTAATCCTCTGGCAAAAAGGTATTGCCTTCAATAATGGCAATCTCATTTTCTGTCAAGCCATAAAGCTGATAAACCAGATGTGTTGGTATTTCCAATAGTGATTATTGTCTTCTTTTGCGTCTCTTTATCGAAAAAATTAAATTTTATAGAAACATTGTATATAGAATGTTTATCGCCTTTTGTTTCAATTTCACCAATTTTCATTAATTCACAATTTTTGATTTTTGAAATGTCATTTTTATCGTCTTGAAAGAAACATAAATTATCAAAATCTCCGCTATTTTCATCATGATATTCTTTAAAAACTTGCATCTTTAGTAGTTCGTTATTATTGATATTTTCAATATTTTCGATACCGTTTGTGTACGATAAAAACCAATTATAAGTATCTTCATCAATTAACAAACGATTAAGCTTATCTTTGGCCATAATTCTCGAATTTTTTATTATTGCATCGCCATAATAATTTTCATAATATTCATGTTCCACTTTATTTACATTACCCATTGTGATTGCATATCTAATGTCAATCCTTCCGATGTATGACCTTAAAGGTGAACATATTTTTCCTGTATTAAATGAGTGAATTAAAAAATGAAAATGCTTAAGCAATAATATTGCATGTATTGGAGTATGTAAAATTTGAAATCCTCCATCTCCAGTATTTATAAATGCTTCTGGCAAGTCATGGTTATTTAAAGCATTAAAATATATAGAATTTTCTAAGACTTTGTCAAGACTTTCTTGATACAATTTGTAAAAAATCAAAGGCAAAGCTCTTTGTTTAATTTCTTCATATTTGCTATATCCATAAATATCAAAACCCAGAACTGTTTTTTGATATTCCTTTTTATTTTTGAAAAATTCAATAATTGTTTTTTCAGTCGATTCTCTTTTATTTGATTGTCTTTTCTCTAATTTGCTTATCATTTTTTCAAAGTCTTTTTCTTTTATTGCATTATCTGTATCTGATGCTTTGTCATTCATAGTTCAATCTCCAATTTCCTTTTATTGTCAATAATGGCAATCTCATCTTCTGTCAAGCCATAAAGCTAATAGAATCAGCTTGTCAATTTGAGATTCCAAGTAGCGACTATCTTTCTTTTTGTATATTATTTGTCTAGTATTTTTTTATTGCTTGGCAGAAAAATATCAAAAAACATTCAATTGATCATAGTCAAACATTTCTCTATGCAATCTTTTCGCATAATCAATCTCCTTTTTTCCCTTTTTGCCAGAGGATTAATCCTCTGGCAAAAAGGTATTGCCTTCAATAATTGCAATCTCATTTTCTGTCAAGCCATAAAGCTGATAAACCAGCTTGTCAATTTGAGATTCCAAATCGCTACTATCTTTTTTTTGCTCTTTGCGCTGTAAAATCCTATCCACCAACTTTTCGATTGCCATGACAACTTTCTTATTTGCCGCAGTAATGGGGGGGATTGGATAATTTTTCATAAATTCACTTTTAAAACGGATTCCTGTGTTTCCTAAAGAACCACCAGCATACCATTTTGAAAAAGAAAAAGTAAATAATTTTGAATTAAAAAATCCAACAAAAAATTTTGTATTTTTACATGTCATTATGCGACCTGTATCTAAACAATATTTTTTTTCATTGTCATAGCTAAAAGAAGAATTTTTACTCATTTCTGGCCACACAACTTTTTCTTTTTCAAATTCTTCGATATAAGCACAATTCCTTAGATTATAAATAGTGTCTCCTTTATCCTGTCTATTTTTTAATTTGATTTTATATTGATCTAAGTAATTTTTAATCTTTAAATAGTTTTTTTCAACATTTATCCTGTTTAACTTCTTATTTGATTTATCTTTATATCCATTATGCGTGTTTATCAACCACAAACCAGCCCAGGTGTAGCCGTATTTATCGATGTCGCGGCCGCGTAGGATGGGTTTGAGGATTTCTTCGTTTTTCGGGTCTTCGGCAATAAGCCTGTCTCTGGTTGTCTGATCAATGATGAATGCTTCATTGAGGCCGGTTAAAATTCCTCTATTTATATTTACATCCCAATCTTTGAGCGGTATGCCTGCTTTCTCAATTTTTTCTTTGAGGCTTATTTCCGCTTGCGAGCCGACAAAAAGGACATCATTACCTGATAAGGGGATATTTGTTCTATTTTTCTGGATAAATTCATAAAGACCTGTTTTTACAATATCCTGAGTTAAGGTGACAGCCTCCAATTTATTTTCAAAACTAGCCTTTTGAATAATAAAAATATTGGTGTCCACAGTGGCGTTCTCAAAAATTCCTGGTCCCAAATCTATCAGCAATATAGGATTGACCATTGTAAAATATTTCCGCAGACTTTTACCATAGGCAGCCCGCATCCATTTATTGCTCGTTATAAAGCACAAATGACCATTTTCACGTAGTGCGCTCATACCATTTTCGTAAAACAGTGCATAAATATCGCCGGTCCGTTCAAAAGAAAAGTATTGGCATTTTTCATACATCTTTGCTAACGCACCCGAATCTTTTTGCAGTTGCACATACGGTGGATTGCCGATCACCACATCAAAGCCATCTCCAATCCCGAACATCCATTCTGGGTCAAAGAATGGGCTGCTGGTGTTTTGGTTGTAGGGGTCCCAACTGGCCAATTGTTGCGCGGATTGGTGTGCCATGCCGTCTTTTTCCAAAAGGGTGGCCATTTGGGTGCGTAGTTCTTTGTCGCGTTCTTGGTGTTTGCGTTTGCTTGAACTGGATTTGACGCTGAAAATTTTATGGCGGATGGATTTTAGTTGTTGTTCCAAATGGTCGATTTCTTTATTGGCGAAAAGTTTGCTCTGTTTGTCCGGCCTTTCAATGCCGATCAAAGTATTGGCTGCCACAAATTTTGTTTCCAGATTGGGCAGGGCGATCATGCCGAAGTTCTTTTTTGACTTGTCTACTATTTGGTCAATAATCAGCGAAATAAAAAAACGCAGTTTGCTGATTTGCGCCGCAATGGGCTGGATGTCCACGCCATAAATCGTGTTTTCAATCAAATAAAGTTTTCGTCCATAATCGGATTCATTGGATTCAAAAGTTTCATTGATTTCAGCCAATTTTTCTTCCCGTTCTTTCGCGCTCAATTTGGTAAACGCGCTTTTTAGCTCAGCCTGGGTTTTTTGAAATTGCACTTGTTTCCAGTATTCGTTTTTCGGATCAATTTTTGCCAGTATATGCACCATCTTGTGCAAAGCTCCCATTGGGAAAGCCCCGGAACCGCAGGCCGGATCCAAAATTTTTACCTGATCCAATGCCTGGACAATCCATTTCTTTTCCTGCTCTTTCACAAAGGGCTGATCATCATCATAAGAAAACAAGCTATGCAAATTCTCATCCAATTGGACACGCGCTTCTTTTGACAGCTTTTTATTTGTATGCTGTTCAAAATAATTTACTAAATAAGCAATCAAGCTTTCATCCACCATATAATCCACAATTTCTCGTGGTGTATAAAAACTGCCTGTCTTTTTGCGCGCGGTCGTCCTGGTTTCCGGGTTATAACTGGCCAGCAAATTTTCAAAAACCCGTCCCAAAAGTTCAGGGTCAAGCGCAATGTCCTCTTCTACCGGAGTATTTTCCGCAATCGTAAATTTATAGGATTGGAGCAAACCAAAAAGTCCGCGCACAGTAGCATTTTTAGTATGTTTTTCAGAAAAACCATACTCTTTGCTCAAATCTATATTCGTGTTTTCACTGAAAAACAAATAATCCGGCACAATTAAGTGCATTTTTTTGGGAAGGTTATCCGAAAACCCGTCAATATATTTTTTGTTTATCTTGTCATCCAGGCATTCAAAAAGTCCGCCATTCAAAAAAGGCACATATTCATTAATTAAAGCTAAAAAATCCTCAGGTTTTTTGATCA
>CAZCVM010000042.1:5061-8188 GCA_964501965.1 uncultured Leptospiraceae bacterium
AACGCATGAGATAATTGGCGTCAAAATCTTGCCCATAATTTTCCATTTTGCGAAACCCGCGCACACGCTTGTCGCCTGCTGACAACGGTTCTTTGGGGCAGTTGAGTGACGCGAAAAATAAATTTTGCAATATGGCCTTATAATAACGGCTTCTTTTATCCTCTTTATTCAAAGGATCAAAGTTTTTAATCAAATTTTGCTTGATAAAATCAGTATCGAAAATTTGCTCAGGTATGAGTCCTTTTTCTTTTATAAACCAGACAAAAAGTACTCGCGTCAGCAACCGTATCAAATGCTGGGCCTTATGAGCTGTAACTTTATCCTTTTCCTGGTATAGGCTCATTGAATCCTCTTCCAGATCAGCGTCAGGAAATTGGACCCGTCCCAATGCCCAGAAATACCAGTCCGAAAGCTCCTTAAAGAATTTTTTGTTTAATTCTTTAAGGCTCAAAGTTTTTTCCCAGGCTTCTTGCAATTTTTCAAAATTGTCTATCTGCCTGTTTCGGTTCAACTGGCCCAGAGACAAATCAAATAAAATATCTATATGCGCGCGGTGCGGCTTGTCGAGATCAACATCCTTGATCAGAGTAACTTTTTCCAATACGCTTTTGCCGCCTTCTTTCTTATGGGGTCTGCGATGGATGATAGCCAAAGATAAATGCCGGTCATATTGAAAAAATATGATAATCGGAACTTGCCACAATTTGTTTATCACGATAACTAAAATTTTCGCTATATTCATCGCTTGACGAATGCGTATCCAGGATACTTTCTTCATTGCTGGCTGACATTTCCGCCAAGCGCATACGGGATTCCACCCGTTCTTTAAGATTGATGTATTTATTCAACTCTTCTACAGGCCAAAAATTTACCATTTTAACCTGCGAATGAAGACTGCCAATCCGGTCAATACGGCCAAAACGCTGAATGATGCGCACCGGATTCCAATGAATATCATAATTGATAACCAAATTGCAATCCTGCAAATTTTGACCTTCAGATAGGGTGTCCGTGGCGATAAGGACATCAATTTCCGGTTCGCGTTTTTTTGCTTCATCCGCAAAATCAGCTCTTTCTTTCGCACGCGGCGCAAAATTTAGTATGATTTCCTGGTAATCACTGCTTTTGTACGTGGAGGCAGTTTTGCCTGCTCCGGTTACCATAGCGATATGGCAATGAAGTTCATCATGTACCATTGCCCTCAAATGCTTATATAGATATTTGGCTGTATCCGCGAACGCAGTAAACACCAGCACTTTGCGGATATGTTCGCCATTTTGGCTGAGACTCGGATTGAGGATTTTTTCGCGGACAATTTTTTTTAGTTCATCTAGTTTTTTATCGCGTTCTGGTGTGATCTGGCGCGCGTTATTGGCCAGGCTAAGGATTTGATCTTTATCTTTGATCAGGTCTTCAAGCCAATCTTGAGTATTGATATCCGCCAATTTAAATTTCAATTTTCCGCCCACTTCCAAAGCATCTGCCAGTTCGTCGTCTTCATTTTGGGGGAAATATTGACTTTGTTCTGTCCCTGTGCTTTCCAAGCCATTGGCATCTTCAACTTGAAATTCCATTGTATTTTGACCATCTTGATACTTTTTGATTTTTCCTATAAGGTCGTTTATCTTGCTAATGGTTGTTTCCATGCTCAAGCCAAAAGCGTAAATAGAGCTTTCCAAACGTTTGAGAAAATTCACTTTCATCATGCCAATCAAATAATGTTCACGATCTTGCTGATCGAATTTCCCTCCTCCCGTCCCACCGCCTTTATTGGCATAGTCAATTTTTTTATCTTTCTTGACATACTTAAATGGATTGTATAAGGCCAGTTGATATTGGCTGATTTCATCATGGATTTTATGAAAAGAAGGAAATTCATTTTTTAGATCAATTTCTGTAACAATGGAAATAGGTTTTTCTCTCTGTGGAAATGGCCCTATAGCACGGGTGTCATAGTGTTTGATGATTTGTTGACGAGAGCGCGCAATGCTGATTTCATCTAACAATAAAAAAAATTTATTTCCCAGCGCTTCAAAAAGTGGTTTTCTTTTTTCAGGTTTTTGTTGAGACTTGGTTCTTTGAGACTTGACCCCTTGAGACTTGACCCCTTGAGACTTGACCCCTTGAGACTTGACCCATTGAATAAACCTGCGCTGCATATCTTGAAAAAAATCTTGCAGATTAGCGATGTCTAGACTATCCGCGAAGGCACTTGGTTTTCCGCCGGTTATAAAATTAATTTGGTTTCTCAAATCAGTCAGGCTTGTATTTACCGGCGTGGCAGAAAGCATCAGGACCTTGGTTTTTGCGCCCTTTTGGATCACATCCTCCAGCAGTTTTTCATAGCGGCTTTTGGTAACGCGTTTTCCGCTTTCATCAACCCGTCCCTTGGTGTTATTGCGGAAATTGTGAGATTCATCTATGACAACCAAACCAAAATCACTCCAATTGAATTTTGATAAATCGATACCGTGGACAGTGCCGCTGGTTCGAGCTAAGTCCGTATGTGACAATACAGTATAATGCAGTGCGTCTTCACTTAAAGGGTTATATTTGCGATCCACTGACTCCAAATACCCGTTCCAGTTTGCTGTCAATCTTTTGGGTGCTAAAACAAGAATCCTCTTTCCCTGGATTTGAAAATATTTGATAACCGCAATGGCTTCAAAAGTTTTTCCCAGACCCACACTATCTGCAACAATACAACCATTATATTTGGTGATTTTGTTTATAATCGCTTTCACCGCGTCCTTTTGAAAAGCATACAATTTGCGCCATATTTGAGTTTCCTCTAAGCTCTTTTGATTTTCTTTTGTTTCCGGATCGGTTTGTTCTTGTAATGATTTCTGAAATAGGTGGTACAGCGTTTTATAATAAATAAATTCAGGAGCATAATCATGATAAATTTTTTTCAGGTATTCCAGGACTTGTTTTTTTACATCCTCTGTTCTGGTTTCATCGGACCAGTTTTCATTGAACCAATCCAACAAGTCTTTGCGGTCCCTGCCGTCGGATACAATGGTATTTAGTTCAATATTGGGAGATTCGCCCAATCCAAGACCGTTTACGGTAAAATTGGAACTGCCCAAAATAGCATATCCTTCTTCTAAATTGCGATCAGGAGGCA
>CAZCVM010000042.1:8198-8739 GCA_964501965.1 uncultured Leptospiraceae bacterium
AGAATATGGTAAATTTTTCCGTGCAAAAAGCTTGGTTTTTTCATGGAGCGAATTTCCACTTTATCTTCAATCCATGCAGCGCATTCTCTGGCAATCCGGCTCATTTCAGAAGCTTCTGTGAGTTTGATCTCATCTCTTTCAATGTGAAAATTTTCTGATTTGAGCAATTTGGGGTTGAGGTTTTTGGGATTGATAAAAGTCGGTTCGCCAAAAAGAAACCGGACTTTTTTCACTTGATCCAATGGCACTTTGAGCTTTTGATAAGCATAAATTGTGAAATACGCGGACACAATGGCCACTTCCGAGTCATTTTGCAGTTTATCGTGCAAAAAATCGCCGACTTTACCGCGTTGATGATTGTCCAATATATTCGAAGTAATACTAAAATTTTTTTGTGTTTTCTTTGTCATAAAATATTTTCGCCTTTGGGTTTGTTTTTTCTCTCTGTCATTCTGCCACCCTTAAATATTGATTCATTCTATAATTGATGCAATAAAAATATCTAAGAAATAATTGATTATTCGTTTTTTCCCAGGCTTCT
>CAZCVM010000042.1:8749-8999 GCA_964501965.1 uncultured Leptospiraceae bacterium
CTTTGTTTTTAAGTACATTATAGGCGAGTGTGATTTGCCTTTTGTTAAATTGTTTTTTTCGTTCGTTCCAGTGGTAAACGGTATCGGCGATCTGATCCATTCCTTGGATTTTTTCTTTTACTGCCACCCAATGTACGGTAGTCAATAATTCCAAGCCAAGGGGAGACTCAAAACCTTCCACCAAATCAGAAACTTTGTTAAAATGTTCCTTTGTTTGGTGGTGTTCTTTTATAAATTTTGTTGCATATTC
>CAZCVM010000042.1:9009-11315 GCA_964501965.1 uncultured Leptospiraceae bacterium
GCCTGGTACAAGTTTAATTTGTTTGTCAGGTTGATCACCGCCGTCCGCATAACCCGAAATAAGATAACCCTCCATAGCATGAAGAACATGGCTAAGGTTTTTAGCGTAAGGTCCATAATGACCTTTGTTATACTTTAATCTCAAGTTTTCTCCACTTTCCTGTAAAAAATACATGAGCTTATGGATTTCCAATAGCGAGATAAAAGGATCAAGAAGTCCAGCCAGATAGCGCTGGACCAGTTCCACAAGTGCCGCCCGGCCGGGAGTCATGGCAGGTTCTTCGCGGTTTTTTACCATTTTATCAGTTTTTGGAGATTGCTTTGGCTCAAAAACACGAATATCAACAGAGGACAAACTACCTAAAGCATTTTCTATTTTTTCACGGACCAGATTCCAGTCAAGACCACCCAAACCGCAGCCTAAAGGAGGTAGCGCGATGGATTTAAGATCGTATTTTTTTATTACCTCAACCAGATGGTATAGCCCTGCTTCAATATCTTCTATCCGGCTGGCCCCACGCCAGTGTCTCTTTGTGGGGAAGTTAACAATAATTTTGGGATTTGTTAGATTCCCTGTTTCAAAAACGAACATTTTTCCAGGTACTACCAAATTCTGTTTACAGGCCCTTTCATATTGTTTAAAGTTATCTGTAAATTGCTTTTTAAATTGGAGTGCGATACCTCGGCCCATAACTCCAACACAGTTTACCGTGTTGACTAGGGCTTGTGCGTCCTCTGCAAGTAAGTCTCCGGTTTTGTAGATTATCATTTATCACTCCTTATAATCAATAGTACCATTCTTTTTTAATCATCACAGGTGGTTTATGACCTGATGAGGTTAGCAAATCATTCATCTCATCGAATTGGTCCATTGAATAAACACCAATAGATTCAATAAGCTGAAATGGCAAATGGTTTTCAATCAAAAATTCTGCCTGTTTTTTATCTTGTTTACTTTGCCAGTTATGTGCCTTTACAGCGGACCAATCGATATGGCTTAATTCAGATAGCTCATAATAATCATTAAAATAATAAGATCCCGCGTTTGAATCCGTAAAAACCCAACGCTTTTCGTTTTGCGCAGCCCATTTGACAACTTGGCATAAATCAGCAACTAAATGAATGATTGGCTCCTGTCCTTCTTTGTAAGTGACATCAGGGTGATTGTTCATATAAAACAGATAAAGCATAACTGAACGAGGGCAAAAATAAAATGGCACACATTCCCCCACATGCAAATCAGGAAAGCTGGTAAGGGGTTGATTCATTCTTCGTTTTTTTATAGACTTCATGCCGATGGTTGGTCCGATATACTTTTTCATATTGATCTCGGCATCACTCCATAAAAAACCGTCTTTTATGATCGATGATAAACGGTCAATATGAACAATATGATATAGTTTAATATCCGATGCCACCTGCTTTGCCATTGTATTCACCTTATCATTACTTCATTTATTATCTAGCTTACTGATCCATTTTTCCAGCCTTTTTGCCAGAGGATTAATCCTCTGGCAAAAAGGCAAAAACATTTTACTGGAATGGCCTGGAATGGCCAAAAAAATTAGTTTACAGCAAGGCTCGCTGTGTTTTTATTGTGACAAAGAGATTACTAAAGAATGAATCTATTTTTTAGAAACTTTTCTCATATTATTACAGAAAGGTGTTTATATGAATATAAAATTTTTGACAGGCATTATCTTATTGTCTTTATTGGGCGTAAACATGGTTTCCTGCGCCAGCAACAATGATGACAATACCGATGCTAGCACAAATAGTTCGCCGTCAGAACAATACACTCCAAATCAGGCAAAATGGGATACATTTGCCACCAAGCCGTTTGAAGGCGACACCAACACTGCTCATGACCCTGATGGTGTTGGCTGGATAAGTAAGAGTGATTGGACTGCTGCCGAGTGGGATGGAACCATCTACAATCCCTCCAAAATGACAAAACAAGAATTTGCCGATGCGATTTGCCCCACAGCCGATAGGGTTCGAGGTATCCGCGAGGTCTTTTATAAACACAAGCCCTTTGCGGACAATAAAAACCCGACGAAAGCTGAGATCGATGAATGGCACAGAATAGCAATCAATCACATCCGCGCGCTTATTGGTTATACCAGTGCGGATCGGCAGGTAAAAAAAGATCATTGCATGTTTGCCCGTGCGTTATGGGGCCAGGAGCGAAAATTCACTGACAAATGGGATACCAAATACCCGGGTACTTTGGATTCAGCATACGGGCCCTGTCTGGGCGGTTCAAACGCCCATTGTGGTTCGACCTTTATTCCAGACTTGGCAGAT
>CAZCVM010000043.1:0-2682 GCA_964501965.1 uncultured Leptospiraceae bacterium
CTTCAGATGTATAAATACCATTCGAAGATTGTACTGCCAATACACGTATCCGCTGCATAATGTGATTGAGTTCATCCAGATATCCTTCTGACGTTTGAACAAAACTCATACCATCTTCGGTATTGCGTTCTGCTTGACGAAGGCCTTGTACTTGGGTACGCATTTTTTCAGAAACCGCTAAGCCAGAGGCATCGTCGCCGGCTCGGTTAATGCGCATACCAGAAGAAAGTTTTTCAGAATTTTTTTCTACATCCCAGTGCTTGAATTTTAACACTCGATGTGAATTGATTGCTGACATATTGTGGTTGATAATCATTTGATTCCTCCATGAATCTTTTTTGGGTTGTTGTTTCAGGCATCCTTGCCCGCCTCTTTTTGAGGGATTGGTTTATTTCTATTACAACATCCCACACCACATGATCTTTATTTTTATTAGTCCGTTTAGTTGGTTACAGCTTAATGATCGGGGCTGAGTATCGTAAAATATAAAGGGGTTATGGCTATTTTATAGCGATTATGGGGGAATATTGGCGTTTAAAATCAATTTTAGGCCTGATTGGCCCGTTTGGTGAGATTGAAAATATGTGTTCTCCTTATCAGTTTCGGAAAAATACCAATTTGCTGAAGCAATTTTTTTAATTTATGTTTTTTTTTTCAGATTAAATTTTTTTCATTTGACCCTAAGACATTTGTTTTTTAGTGTTTAGTAGGAAGAGCTTTTTCCAATTTTCGATAACGGGAAATATTTATGTTTTTATTAAACCATTATTCTATTGGTTCCTTGATAGCAGCCACATTCATGATTGTATTTGGTTTATTTTTATTAACCATAAAAAATAAATCAAAAAGCACCTTTCATCTGGGTCTGACATACCTGGTCATGGGCCCCTTTTTAATAGGTTATTTTATTGCTGCTGCATGGTATCATCCTCTGGCAGCTTTTCATAGATGGGCAACGGTAGGCTTTGTCTTTGTCGCGTATATTCATACGATTCAATTTATTATTCTTTATCCTCATGGCAACAAAGTGCGCTTGGCCAGGGTTGTTTTGTATTGTAGCTATGGATTGGCAGTATTGTTTTTGGGGCTATTTGTATTTCATTCTTTGCAGAGTGAAAAAACTTTCCATTTTAATGGGCAATTTTGGGATTTTCAAGTACCTTTTTGGGGAAAAGTCATCGGTTATGCAGTATTGTTCTATCATATTGTATTTATGATTTTTTCTGTATGGCGTTTTTTTTCCATTCGGGGCAAAGAACGTTGGCCTTTGCTGGCTATTGTCAGCGGTTTATTTGTAACCATAACTGTGCCAATGGTAGCCAACATTTTGAGTAGAGCCGGTACGATCAGTCATGGTTTTTATATGGTCTTATTTGCGACATTTACTGTGTTAGGTTTTTTTTGGGTCACAGTTTTTTTTATCAATAGTACCAAAGACCGGACAACATTTATTGCCAAGATCATTGGCATTACTTTAGTAACCTTTCTGATTTTGTTCCAATGGTTATCTTATTTGCTTTTGTATCAAAAACAAGATGCTTTTGATCAATTGTACATGACCTACCTAAAACAAATGGTGCATGGCAAAAAAAATGACCAAATAAAATATTCTATAGAAATGGATATGTCAAAACATTGGCCCATTATTCAAAAAAATAATGCTGCGCACCAAAAGGAGATCGATCCGACCGTAGACCGTTTTATGGTGAATGATACAGTGCTGACGGATCCTGGCAATAGGATTTTTTTGCCGGATCAATACAGGATGAGCGCATATTTGACTTTTGTATATCATAAACTAGGGCAATTGCCGGATCCTATTGCTAAAGAAAAAGTATTGGCTTTGTTTGCTCATAGTCCTTTTGTTTTTGAGGGATACAAAAACGCGGTTTTGGGGCATATAAGTCAATATAGCGCAGATATCCCCAAGGATTCATTGATGGATTATCTTGAAAAGGTAAATAATGAGAACAAGAAGCATTCCGCAAAGATCAAAAAATTTTTTCATTTGCCATTGAACCAATTTCTTGAGCAACTCAACAATTATATTGCGTCTGTAAAAGATCCATATTTTGAGCCTTTTGCCCGCGCGATCCAAAAATATTTGGATAAGATCGAATATCTGGAAGACAAAAATACCCGGACCACGAAATACCAGGATCAATATGCTCAAAAATTGAGAGTATTGACTTTTGTAGTGCCTTTCCAGGGATTGGAAAAGCATGTGTTTCGTCAGCAAGAAACATCGTCCGGCATCCGGCATTATATTTCTTTTTTGTACTATAGCAAGAAACAAAATACAATGTATGAAGCTGGTTTTGATTATATTGTGTTTCGGCAATATCTGCATAGTTCCGCATTGATTTTGACATTTATTCTGGTAGCGATATTGGGTTTAGTTTTGTTTTTATTTCCCTATTTTTTCCATGGCAGTTTGGTTTTACCTTTGAACAATTTATTGGCTGGATTGAGGGCGATCAATGATGGCGATTTGGACACACGTATCCAGATAAAAGTTCAGGATGAGATCGGCTATCTAACCCACAATTTCAATCAAATGACCGCAACGATCAAAGAATCACGCAAAAAGCTGGAAGATTATGCGGAAAATTTGGAGCAAAAAGTGGAAGAGCGCACTGCAGAATTGAAAAAAACTTTTGATAAAATCACTTCATTGAAGAC
>CAZCVM010000043.1:2692-11301 GCA_964501965.1 uncultured Leptospiraceae bacterium
AGACTCAGCAGGATGGCGATTATTTTCTTACTTCACTTTTGATCAAGCCATTGGCCACCAATGATGTGCAAAGCAATGCAGTGGAGGTTGATTTTTTGGTCAAACAAAAGAAACAGTTTCATTTCCGCCATTGGAAAATGGATATTGGCGGCGATATTTGTATGGCGAGTACCATTCAGTTGCATGGGAAAAGTTATACCGCATTTATCAATGGTGATGCTATGGGCAAATCGATGCAGGGAGCCGGAGGCGCGTTGGTTTTGGGCGTTATTTTTCGTTCTTATATCACCAGGACAAAAATGGTGGCTCTGGAGCAAAAAAGATATCCTGAGCAATGGATCAAAGAATGTTTTATTGAGTTGCAAAAAGTTTTTGAGTCTTTTGATGGTACTATGCTGATTTCTGTGGTCATGGGACTGATAGATGATGATTCGGGTCTAATGTATTATTTGAACGCTGAGCATCCCTGGACAGTATTGTATCGCGACGGCAAGGCCAGTTTTATCGAACAAGAATTGATGTTGCGCAAAATAGGTACAACAGGTTTGCGCGGTTCTATTAGTATTCAGACATTCCCATTGCAAAAAAATGATGTTATTTTGGCTGGCTCTGACGGCCGCGATGATGTGGTTTTGGGCGAGAATGAGCAAGGTCATCGGGTGATCAATGAAGATGAATCCATATTTTTGCGAAAAGTGGAAGAGGGTAATGGTGATTTGGACCAAATTGAAAGTGCTATTAAAAAAATGGGTGAATTGTCAGACGATCTTTCATTGCTTCGTATGCATTTTAAAGGAGTTGGCGTGCAAGTGCCTTTGAGAAATTTTTTGCCGGAGTCAGAAGAATTCATGCGTTATTTCAAACAGGGCCACAATTATTTGATCGAATGCAAAGGCTGCGACAAAGCAAGAGAAAATTTGGAAAAGGCCTACAAGATTGATCAAGACTTTCCAATGCTCTTGAAAGACCTGACTCGGGTATATTTGCGGCAAAAGGAATACCTGCTGGCCGCTCAATTTAGCGATAAATATATTGAACAAAGGCCGGATGATTTGAACTTTATTTATCTGGCTTCTTTGACGCACAAAAAAAATAACAATTTGGAAAAAGCTGCGGATTTGGGCGAACGCATCCGGCTGCGCAATCCTTTTATTATCAACAATCTTGCCAATTTGGCGGATATTTACCGGTTATTGGGCAATATAGAACGCAGTGAAATGTTTGCGGCTCAGGTGCTCGAAAAAGACCCGGACAATCGTAAGGCATTGCGTGTGCTGCAAGCCGTGCAAAAAGATACAACAGCGCGAAACGCGCAAACCATTGTCAGTTGAGGTTGATTATGTTTTTTCTAAATTTCTATTCATTAGCATCTATCATAGCCTTTTTATTTATGGGAATCATCGCCATTTTCTTGGTATCAGTCAAAAACAAATCATTGAGTACGCTGCATTTGATGATTGCTTACATGTGCATGACGGTTTTTCAGGCAGCGTATTTGTTTACTGCTATTTATTATGATTCTTTTGCTGCGTTTCACCGTTGGGTGACTGTGCTGATTGTTTTTTTGGCCTTGCTGCACATGACTCAATTTTTTTTGCGCTATCCAGCCAATTTCAATAAAAAATTGGCCAATATTTATTTGATGGTTCAGTATGGCCTGGCATTTGTATTGACCATTATATTTATTGTTCATACATACACCGCGCAACGTGTATACCACTTTGATGGCCATTATTGGGATTTTGACGCAGAAGCAGTGAGCCGACTCATAGCGGTTTTTATCGTGTTGTATTATGTTATCTTTGTATCTACCAGTTTGGTACGTTTTTTCTATATGAAAGGCAAGGAACGAAAAGCACTACTTTACACGACTCTTGTTTTGGCATTGACGATCATTGTTCCGGTTGTGGCCAATGTTTTGAGCAGGGACGGACGGTTGGACAGAGGCACATACCAGACAATGTTTGTCCTGCTAAGTGTGCTTGGTTTTTTCGGTGCATTGATTATTTATATCAACAATACCAAAGAGCGCACGACATTTATGGTCAAGATCATTGGTATTACGCTGGTAACGTTTTTAGTGCTTTTTCAGTGGTTGACCTATTTATTTTTGGGAGAGAAAAATATTTCTTATGACCGGATCCACCATGAAATTGCCTGGGATGGTGTTGCCGGTAAATGGCATCCGGATATGCTTTATTTTGCGTCAATCAATATGCCTATAAGCACGGCTACATCGGCTGACCAGTCAACTTCTGTTTCCAAACCAATTTCCATTGAAATAAAATCAAAGAATGCTATAGAAAAAAATAAGCATGACCATGTTAACTTAAAAAGATATTTGCCGGAAATCCAAAATAGTTATATGGTACAAGCTTTGGAAAAAATTCCCAATGAGCTTTCAGCCGCTTTTTTTCAGAAACGGGCGATTGCTCTGGTGAAAAATAGCCCAGAATCTTTCGCGGGTTTTCGCAATGTGCTATTAAAAAAAATGTCAGAACACAAAGACATCGCACAACAGATACCTATGAATCAAAAAAAATATTATCGGCAGATCATAAATGAGATAAACAATGAACTTTTTGTCCATTTCAACAAAATAAAAAATTTTCCTGTAGAAAATTTTAAGCCTAGACTGCGCAAATATCTGGCCAAAATGAAAACTCCGCTCTTGCGTGATTTTCAAACTTTGTTAATGGCCAAACTCCAGGACCCGGCTTACAAACAAAATCAAAAATTGCTGCGTCAGCAGGTTCTCTCCCTGGTGACTCCGGCCTGGAATCCGGAAAGCCGTCGATACCGCACTTATAAAAAGAATGGTAAAGAATTGCACTATATTTCTTTTTTGCGTTTTAATATAGAAAAGCAATATGCCTATGAAGCTGGATTTTCATACCTCAAATACCGGCAGGAAATTCATCTATATACATTGCCGTTATTTTATATTTTGCTGGGAATACTGGCGATCATTTTATTTCTTTTTCCATTGTTTTTTCGGGGCAGCCTGTTATCTCCTTTGTCACGATTGCTGCAAGGAGTAAATCATATTAACGAAGGTCATTTGAAGGTTTATGTCAAACCGCATGTACAAGACGAAATTGGCTATTTGAGCAATACTTTCAACATCATGGCTCGCACAATACGGGAAACGAGCCGCAAATTGAGGGATTATGCCCAGAATCTGGAAGACAAAGTAGAACGTCGTACCAATGAATTGCAAAAAAGTCTGGCTGAAGTCAATGCCCTGAAAATGCAACAGGATGGTGATTATTTTTTGACTTCTCTTTTGATCAAACCTCTGGGAACCAATGAGGCGCAGAGTGCGTTGGTAAATATTGATTTTTATGTCCGGCAAAAAAAAGAATTCCATTTTCGGCAATGGAATACTGAGATTGGCGGAGATATTTGTATCGCGAATAAGATCCAGTTGCGCGGCAAAGAATTTGTGGTCTTTTTGAATGGAGACGCAATGGGCAAATCTATTCAGGGCGCGGGCGGTGCTTTGGTATTGGGCGTGGTCTTTCGGGCTCAGATTTCGCGGACCCAAATTGTCCGTCAGGAACAAAACAGATATCCAGAGCAATGGCTTAAAGATGCGTTTGTAGAATTGCAAAAAGTTTTTGAGTCTTTTGATGGCAGTATGCTCATTTCCGTTGCCATGGGCCTCATTGATGAAAAAACGGGTCTTATGTATTATATGAATGCGGAGCATCCCTGGACAGTGCTTTATCGCCAGGGCAGGGCGACTTTTATTGAAGATGAGTTGATGTTGCACAAGATAGGCACAACTGGACTAGGCGGCAACCTCACAATTCGTACTTTTCAATTGCAGCCCGGAGATGTAATTATCGCTGGATCTGACGGCCGAGATGATTTTGTGTTGTATGAAGATAATAAAGGCAAAAGGGTTATCAATGAGGACGAAACATTGTTTTTGGATCGGGTCAAAGAAGGCGGCGGAGATCTAAGCAGGATCGTCCAGAGTATAGAAAAGCAGGGAAGTTTGACAGATGATCTTTCATTGCTTCGACTTGGTTATCTGGAAAGCAATCAAGGGACAGACCACCCGGGGCAAATGGGTTCGCAAGATCAAATGGATGATACATTTATGGGGCATTTTGAACGGGGTCACAGACTGCTGGAAGAAGAAGGACAATTGGAAAACGCGTTAACAGAATTGCGCGAAGCTTATGCGATTTTCGGCGCGTATCCTGAATTGTTGCGTGATTTGTCGCGTGCTTATCTAAAGAAAAAAGACTACCGCAATGCTGCATCTTTTTGTGATGCGTATATTGTTTTGCGTCCTGATGATGTACGTTTTATCTATTATGCGTCTATTAGTTTCAAAAAAATACGTCAACTGGAAAGAGCTGTTGACCTGGGTGAAAGAGTGCGGTTGCGTCACCCCAATTTGGTTCACAATTTATTGAATTTGGGAGACTGTTATCGGTTGTTGGGCAATAAAGACCGGGCGCAAATGATGCTAGAATTAGCTTTGGAGCAAAATCCCAGCGAACCAAGTGCTCTGGAATTGCAAAATGCGTTGCGTATGAGCTCAAACAATGATTGAAAAATGGCAATATCTGAAAGAACCAAATCCACAACAATTTAGAAGAGAATAAAATATTAACTCAACTATACTGACACAGGGGGAGACACGCTTTTACCAAAGCTAATGAGTGGGCAATTGGAATTAAAATATTCGCATGTTTTATAGGGCGAGCATTTCTTTGATGCTTGAAAGATGCAAAAGCGTGAGCAAAATGCCATTGATGCCGATGATTAGGCCGGCAACTGCTCGAAGCATACCTTTTTGGACTTTTTGCATTTTTGCGTTTTTTTTGATACTGCGAATTCCAAGTATAGAAGTTATGATGCCAAATATACTTAGTATTCCAAAACCCCAGAATAAGGATAACGCCAATGACCATGATGCCCAGGCATTGTAATCATAAACTTTTTGCTTTGATTCTTTCATTGGCTTACTCCTTTTGCGCGGATTTTTTATTTCAGCACATAGTTATTTAAATAACTATGTATTTAAATAACTGCTTGACAGTCCATATTTTAAAGATTTCATACAAAAAATTATTTTTGCAAGATCCTTGCAAGTAATATTTGCTTTTTTTGCATTTTGAAGCAATTTATTGCAGGATTATTGGATTTTTGCAAAAACCGGAAAGGATAGAATATGAAAACTAGCCATATTCCTCAACCAATCACATTACTATTTTCCTTGCTTCTTGTCATCACAGTCGGACTTGGTTGTACCCAATACAATACGGATTTTGCGCCGCCTGGTACCGAAGATAAGGTGTCTGATATCATTCCAATGGAAATTGATGGCTTAAAAGTCCGATTGAACGCGAATGAGCCGGGCAGGATTGTGGCCAATTATGGTATTAATGAAAAAAATGAAATGAGTATTGAAATGATCAATTTTCCCAATACTAAAAAAGCTCATGAAATATTTTCTAAGGTCATGGTCCCCAAATTTGATGCAATGCCGACCAAATACCGTGCTAAAGTCAATGGCTATTGGCGGGCCAGCGGTAAAGACAAGCAAGGGCGTCATTGGTATGCCTGGACCAATGAGAAAGTATTGTTTTTGATCAATGCCCGAAATAAAGAACGGTTTCACCAGCTTGTGGATGCTTTTAAGTATATCAGCCGTTAACGGAGTTACCTGATGAAAAGAAAGGATATTGCCATAGGAAATTTTCTATAGGAAAATTTCCTATAGAAAAATCATAAAAAAAATCCTGTGGCAATGTATGTCAGACAGTTATTTGAGTTTATTTCTTTTTTTGTAGCAATTCTGTCAAAAGACGCGCTAGATTTTGAAAATGATCTTTTTTGCGCAACTGAATCTTTGTAATCGGTTCGCCGTTGATTGCTTTTTCCAGTTCTTGGGTTATTCGGTACAGTGGACCGGCCATACGATGTGAATAAAACAATCCAAAAAAGATTAATAATACAATATAAAAAAGAGAAACCGCAACAACGGGCTTCCAAAATAATTGCAATCTATTGTATGTATTTACTTTTGTGGGCCGGGCTTCCAGTTTGCCGTCTTTTGTTGTGACCAATTTCGTTTCTTGTTTAAAATAAATGCCGTCTTTGTATTTGGTCTGGCTATAATACCAGAGGATGCCCATTGTAACTGCCAATCCAAGCAAAATTATAGTTACAAAACGTAATATAAATTTGGTTTGAAAGGGCTTATCTATAAAATACCGAAATCTTAGTTGTTTTTTGCTTTGGTCTACCATAAGAAAATATTTTGACCTCTCTTTTATTAGCAGTATGGAAATATTCTGATGATTTTCATTTATTTCCATGGAATAATGGAATAGATGAAGATAAACCGAAATAAAGTCAATAAAAAAATTATATGTACAAAATAAAGTGATTTACTCCTGATTTACCTGCAATGAAGTAGCTGTAGGAAGGCAAATTCTGTATTAAGGTTTTTATGCTGCATTATTCATCCAAATATTTACAAAGTATTATTGAGGCATATATTTTACCTCAATTGCCGCTCCAGGCAAAGAAAATTTTTTCTCAACCTATGAGTCCGGCAGAAAATATATTTTTGAATCACCCGGGTATTTACCATGATCCATGGCTGTTGCCGGATATTGGTAGCGCAGTCTATGCTTTGCGCAAACAAATTAATAATGGCGGTCATATTGCGATATTCGGAGACAAGGATGTAGATGGTATTACCGCAATCGCGGCTATGGTTTTTTTTCTGCGAGATTTGGATGCGTCTTTGCGACAGCAAAAAAAGGATTCTTTTTCTTACACAGTACTATATGATGAAAAAGATCAAGCGGATTATGGGCTTTCTTTGCATATTGTTCAGGAAGCAAAAAAGCAGGGCGCGGATTTGATCATTGCTTTGGATACGGGAACATCGGATTTTTTGGCTATCCAGGAAGCAAAAGCTCAGGGTATGGAAGTGATCGTATTGGATCACCATGAACCCCGAGATCATCTGCCGGATGCTTATATTGTCAACGCCAAACGCAATATGGAATATCCCTTTATTCATTTAGCAACAGCCGGGCTAGTATTGAAATTTGTGCACGCATTTTTGTTAGCAAGTATCCCCAAGGCTTTTTTATTTTTGGAAATAGATCACACCGGACAAATGTGGCTGGAATGGCGTTACCATGGGTTTCGGGTATGCGGCACCAATTGGGATCAATGGCAAAACAATATGGCCGATTTTGCGGTTCAGCAACAAGGGCAGCAAAAAAGTGAGCCAAATAACAATGTTTTTGTTATCACGGATGTTTTGGATTTGTCGCAAGTCCCGCTGGAATGCCGTGTTTTTTCTTTGGATCAGGAAGAAATGCTTCGTGAATGGATAGCTTCTTTGCCAGAGACAATACCAAAAACCGGCTCAAATATGCCATACAAGTTTCATGAACGGGTTCAATTCATTGTTTATAAACCTGTGTTGGGAGCGGGAGCGGATAAACCACCGAGCAACGAAAAATCGTTGCCTGCTGCCAATGTTTTTTGGGGCAATCCTTTGACTCAATTTCCCCTTTTTTCGTATATGTCAGAAGAACAGGGACAGACCGCTTATCAGGAGTGGGGCATTGTCAAAACGTTTTTGATCGACCAAATGACAAATAACGCAAAACTCTATGAGAGGCTATTGCCTTTGTTGCCCCTGGCAGCTTTGGGCACATTGGCGGATATGATGCCTTTGGAGGATGAGAATCGCTGGTTGGTACGTTCCGGCTTATATGTCATGCGTCAGGGGGAGGAAGATATTTTTCGTTTACTTTTAGATCAATTGCGTATATTTCGGCCTCAGTTGCGTTCCCGAATGATTAGTTGGTCTGTGGCCCCGGTTCTCAATTCGCCGGGTCGGATTGGTAGCGGTATAGATACTTTGAACTTTTTTTTGAGCCGAAAGCGCAGCGACCAAATACGTTTTATCGAGCAGTTGATGCAAATTAATCAGGAGCGCAAAAATATTGTTCAAAATGGAACAAAAATTGCCTTGCTGCAAATCGAACAAAGAATACAACAAAATGAAGCTTTAGCGCACGAGGCTTTGGCTTACGCATTATTGGATCAAATTCCTACTGGTCTTTCTGGTCTGGTTGCTTCCAAAATAGCGGATGTTTGCGGCAAACCAGCTGTGATTATTGTCAAAAATGAGATCAAAGCTGTGGGCAGTGCTAGAACATTTGCTGGAGCGGATGTCTTGCAAATGGTAGAACATACAGCCAAAGAGCTGACTTTGTACGGCGGACACAAAGAAGCATCCGGTTTTTCTATGCCATTGGACCGGGTAAGTCATGTGTTGCAATCTATGATAGATTTTGCCCAGGCACATTATGCCAAAGAGCCTGACACGATGGAAAATAAACCGGTAGAGGATAGCTCAGAATGCGGAAAAAATATAAATGCCATTGTTATTTCCGTAAACCAGCTCAATTTTTCTTTTTTGCAAATGCTGGATTGGTTTGAGCCATTTGGCGTAGCTCACCCAGAGCCGCTTTTTCTGGTAACGGATATACCAACAAAAAATTTTCAGCGCATGGGCAAGTCCAATGAGCATGGCAAGTTTTTTTTGGTTTATC
>CAZCVM010000044.1:0-11069 GCA_964501965.1 uncultured Leptospiraceae bacterium
AGTACGCTTTCTTTGGGACTGGTCATTGGCTTTTTCACCAGACAATAGAAATGGAGATTGCTTTTTCATGGTAGTATCCTTATGGGATAGATTTTAGAATGAAATATTGAATTTTTTTTGCAGATATATTTTTTTCTTTTGATTTTTTTACGGCATAGTTGATTTTTGAAAATGTGAACATTCAGGCCAGAATGTGTCAATGAAAAGAAAAAAAATAAAAAAAATATAGAAAAGAGTGTGATATTATGAAAACAAAAAAGATCGCAGTATTAATAATAGCATTTTTACTAATGATGTCTTGTGAGAAAAAACCAAAGACTTCTGGTGGGCAGGGAACACAACCCAATGTGAATACCCAGGATCCCAAAGATGATACCAAAAAAAACGGAAAGCAACCTGGCAAAACAACAGACAAAAAAGAACCGGAATGGTTGTACACAACGGATATTGTAAATCTCCGTCAAGAACCCAGCCAGCAAGGAAATAAAATAGGACAAATTCCGAAAGGACAAAAAGTACAGGTGTTGGAAATCAAAGAACAAATTGATCTTATTGACGGTGAAAAAGGGAAATGGACAAGGGTACAATATGAAAAATCCGGGAAAAAAAGCATGGGTTGGGTTTTTGGCGTGTATCTCACAGAACAGAAAAAAGACGATCCGATCATTGACGACATGGACAACAACAAATTGGTAGAGAAGTACACAACGGATATTTTGAATTTGCGCAAAAAAGCTGGAACAGACGGAGAAAAAATTGCTCAAATACCGGCAAAGCAAAAAGTGCAAATAATGGAAGTACTCCAAAAAGTGGAGCTCATTGGAGGCACCAAAGGTTCATGGACCAAAATTCAATGGACCAAAGACAAAAAACAATACCAAGGCTGGGTTTTTGGCGCGTATTTATCTAGCAAAAAACCGGAATAAAAATTAATGATGAAAAAAATTCAAGGGATAAATAAATGCTGTTTTGGGTTGGCAATAAAATAGATTTTATTTTTCATTTTCAGGATATTCGTCAGAGTACGGGAAAACCCGAAAAGATCATTTATGAGAAAGATCTAAAAGTCTAAAGCCGTAAAAAAACCTTCATGCACTGCATCCATGGCTTTGCGCGGTTTGTGGGCATCCCCGATAACGTGGACTCGGCATGCTTTGTTTTTTGATATATCCAAAGCTACTGCTTGCAAACTCTGCAATAGTTCATTGTCGGATTTGGTGCCCACAGCATAAATAACTGTGTCTGCATTCAGGCTGAACGTCTCATTTGTTGCGCCGGCTTTATCTGTGCTAAGAGAATAAATGACCGAATCCGGTCGAATTTCTTTGACAGTTGCTTTGGTTACCATTTGCACTTTGTGCCGTTTTAGATCCTGCAATATTGTCCAACGGGTGGTGATGCCGATGTCTTTGCCCATTTTATCAAGCATTTCCACAATGGTTATTTGCTTGGGCCCGCGCATGATTAGCTTTTGAATTGTTTCCAGGTCTTCTGCTTCATTCTCAATCAAAAAACGGGCTGTATCTCCGTCAATAGTTCCGATATGCGCCAAAGTCAATGCTGTTTCGCAGCCGACCGCTCCGCCGCCAATAATAACAATATTTTGACCAATAGATGGTTCGTTGCGCAATACTGACCAGGCTGAATGCACATGCGGGAGATCGATTCCTGGTATATTGGGTTTGATTTCTTTGCCGCCAGTGGCAAGAATGATTTCATCCGGTGCGGCATCTTGTATTTCTGAAATTGACGCGCGATCCATGATTACGTTTATGTTGGATGCATTGATCTGGCTGGTTAAGTTTTTACTCAATGTTGCAAATTCGTGCCGGTCTGGCGATGCCGCAACAATGTCCATTTGTCCGCCCAGTTGTCTTTGTTCATAAAGCGTAACATTGTGGCCCCGTTTATTGGCGGTCAATGCCGCTTTCATGCCGCCCACACCACCGCCAATAACCACTACGTTTTTAACTGTGTCAGCCTTTGTGATGCGGATATCTTTTTCCCGGCTGACCATCGGGTTGACCAGGCACTCTACTGGTTTTTCCATGAATACAGAATCAAAGCAGCCTTGATTGCAGGCAATGCATTGGTCTATCAAATCCAATTGTCCATTCAAGGCTTTGCGTGGCATGTCTGGATCTGCGATCAAGGGCCTACCAAAATTGACCATATCTGCCAAACCCAGCCGAATAATCTCATCCGCGAGAACCGGATCATTGATCCGGTTTGACGCGATCACGGGCACACTGACCTGACTTTTTATACCAGATGCCAAATAAATAAACGCGCCATGAGGTACACCCATAGTTATCTGCGGTACTTTTGTCTCATGCCAGCCACCGGTAACATTGAAAACATCTGTTCCGGCTTTTTCAAAAGCCTGAGCAATGATTTGCCATTCTTGATTGGTGTTGCCGTTTTTGACAAAATCATTGCCGGATAAACGCACTTGAACCAGAAAATTTTTGTCTACTTTGGCCCTGACTTTTTCTATGGTTTCTATGCCAAAGCGCATTCTGTTTTCCATGGAACCGCCGTATTCGTCCTTGCGGCTATTGGCAGCTTCGGACAAAAATTGGCAGATTAGGTATCCGGCACTGCCGATGATTTCCACACCGTGAAAACCGGCTTTTTGGGCACGGGCAGCAGCAGAAGCAAATGCTTCCTGGATTTTTTCTATACCAGCTTTGTCAAGTTCTTGCGGCATTTCTCCCGTCAATTTTGAACGTTTGGCAGATGAGCTAACAGCTTTTTGGCCGCCAATATGATGCGAAGGAGCGTATTTGCCAGCATGGTAAAGCTGTGCCAGAGCAATAGTGTTGTTTTGTGTTAAGGTCTTTGTCAATTTATTTAGACCAGGCAAATATTTATCATCATCTAAACCGATAAACCCAGGACCAGCTCCAATATCATCAATTGCGCAGCCGCCGACAATGATCATGCCTGCCCCGCCCTGAGCGCGAGCATGATAAAATTGGATCAGTTGATCGGTGACAAATCCGTCTGCTACATAATGTAAATGCATGGCAGGCATGGAAACACGGTTTTTTATTTGGATGTTGCCTATTTGAATGGGTTGAAATAAATATTTGAGCATTAATGTCTCCTTTTAAATATTCGTGAAATGTTTTGACAAAATGATGTTAAAAAAGGGAAAGACTGGCATAAACATTATGGCGATAAAACGCTGTACCCATTAAGGTAAAAACCAAAATGTTCTAAAATTTATTAGTATAATGAAAAAAAATTTTATGCAGCGTTAGCCGGTAACGCGATAATGCGTTACCGGCTATACCGATACAAAAAGCTCTAAACCTGAAAGATATACTTTTTTAGCAGTATAAAATATTTAGGCTTTGGCTGCAATCTCTTCTAGCATTGCTGTTGTCAGAGATTTTGGTCTTTCTAATGGGTAGCCCAAAGCACGATCCCAGGTGATATTTGCAAGAACCCCAAGAGCGCGGCCTACGCCAAAAAGTACTGTGTAAAAGTCGTATTCTGTTAAGCCATAATGCCATTGGATGACACCAGATTGAGCATCTACATTGGGCCATGGGTTTTTGGCTTTTCCGTGTTCGCGCAAAATATCGGGAACCACTTCATACAATGTATTGACAAATTTGAAAATGGAATCATCAGGCAGATGTTTTAAGCAAAAATCACGTTGAGCAGAATAACGCGGATCTGTTTTGCGCAAAACTGCATGCCCATAGCCTGGAATGACTTGGCCGGAATTGAGAGTATCCCATACAAATTTTTTCATTTCCTCAGCACTAGGGACTTTGTTGTCCATTTTTTCCATTACGTCTTGGATCCAACGCAAAACTTCCTGATTTGCAAGACCATGCAATGGACCAGCCAGGCCGTTTAGCATAGCGGAAATGGCATAGTATGGATCAGATAACGCGCTAGCTACCAGGTGACCTGTATGGGCACTAACATTGCCGCTTTCATGGTCACTATGCAGGATAAAATACAAACGTGCCAGATCATCATAGGGAGAATCAATACCCATCATGTGAGCAAAATTGCTGCCCATGTCCAGGTCTGACTTTGGTGCTATGATATCGCCTTTTTTGTATTTGTGGCGGTAAATGAAAGCCGCAACTTCTGGCAATCTTGCCATTAAGTTCATGGAATCTTCATAAGTGGGATCCCAATGATCCATTTTGCCAATACCTTCCTGGTATTTTTGCGCATAAACAGATTCTTTTTGCATGGCCAGTACAGCCGCTGAAAACATTGTCATTGGATGAGTGTCAATCGGCATTGCCCGAAGCATATCGAAAACATAAGCAGGCACTTTTGCGCGGCTTTTGAACTCTTCGACAACTTCTTTGACATCGGCCTCTGTGGGAAGATCGCCAGTTAGCAATAGATAGAAAAATCCTTCTACTGCAGGAGTATCTCCGCCGCTTTTGCATTTGGGAAGTTTTGCTAAAACTTCAGGAATTGTATATCCGCGAAACCGGATACCTTCTTCTGGATCTAAATAAGAAATATCGGTTACTAAGCTTTTGATACCGCGCATTCCGCCGATAATTTGGGAAATGGTTACTTCACCTACCTTAACATCTCCGTGCTCTTTGAGCAATTTAGTGGTACGTGGTCTCCACTCCTCGATTTTTTGTTGCAATTTCTGTTTTAGTTGGGACATGGTTCCTCCTTAAACTAAGTATATTATAATTCATCACAATTTGAATCATTTTATCCCAAAACAAGTCTTTTCCGCCCCTAAAAAATTCTTTCAAGCTAAAAAATCAAGAAAAAACTTTTCCAGAAGAGGCCAATTCTTGTTTATTTGTACATTATCAAATGTCATTGCAAAAGATAGCTTTTTTCTGGCAAGTGAATTATTGTTTTTGTCTTTTAGGAATTAATAATATTGTAAATTAGTTACTTTTTTTTATTTTTCACAATAAATCTTGCAAATTTAGCTTTGAATAATTTAGAATAGCTTGCAAATTCTGTTTGCTTAGAAATTTTGGAAAAAATATTTATTTTTTCATAATATATCATTATTTTATCAAATATTAATGAACTATATCAATCAACAATAACAATGTACAGGATCAGAAATAAAAAAAAGAAGGAAAATGAAAATGAAATCCAATGACTCAAGCAATCCGGAGCAAAATAAATACCAAAAGCCAGATTTGTCCATGCAAATAGAAACTTTTACTGTGGGCATAATGGGAGTCAATTGTGTGCTTGTTTCTTGTAAAGAAAAGGCCTGGATTTTTGATCCAGGCGATGAACCGGACTATTTATTGGAAGCAATTGAAAATCGAAAATTGATTTTGCAAAAGATTTTTTTGACCCACGCACACATGGATCATTGCGGATACGCTTCTTCATTTATTCAGGCTGCCCAAAAAAAAGGTATTTTGAAGGATGACAAATTGTATATGCATGCTGAAGAAGAACAATTGTACCGTAAGGTGCCGATGCAGGGAGAAATGTTTGGCATGACTTTTCCCAATCCGGATGCAATACCGGCTTTTTTGGAAGAGGGGAACATGGATTTGGGCGAATGCGGTCAAATGCAGATTTTTCATACTCCCGGTCATTCACCAGGGTCTTTGTCTTTTTATTTGCCGCAACTCGAATCTGTGATCGTCGGAGATGTCTTGTTTCAGCGCGGTATAGGACGGACAGATCTATGGCGGGCAGATCACAATCAGCTTTTGGCTTCCATTAGAGAGAAATTGTTTGCATTGCCGGAAAATACCAGGGTTTATCCCGGGCATGGACCATTGACCAATATTGGCGAAGAAAAAAGGGAGAATCCTTTTCTCCTATCCGCTTAATTTATTGATAAATATATAATGTGGGTTTATTGGCAAAGGATTTTTCAATCCAAATCAAACATAGTTATTTAAATTTTATGAAAATATAGTTATTTAAACATAGTTTTAAACATAGTTATTTAAAAAATGCAGGAAAATATTATGAATTCGCAAAAGAATGAAACATCCCAAACAAATGCCACTTGGCTAAACCGGCTGGACACAAATCAAAAAAATGAATTGCAAAAGCAATGGGAATTGATAAAACGTGGCAGTTTAGAAATATTGCCGGAAAATGAATTGCGGGAGAAATTGGCTTATGCTATTATTCATCAGAAACCTTTGCGGGTTAAAGCCGGTTTTGATCCTACCGCACCGGATATTCATCTGGGACACACAGTGCTTTTGCGCAAAATGCGTCATTTTCAGCAACTGGGCCATCAGGTAATTTTTTTGATCGGAGATTTTACCGGTATGATAGGTGATCCTACCGGCAAATCAGAAACCCGCAATGCTCTTACCCGCGAACAAGTATTGGAAAATGCCGAGACTTACAAAGAACAGGTATTCAAGATTTTGGATAAAGAAAAAACGGAAGTTCGTTTCAATTCGGATTGGTGCGGGCCGATGAACTTTGAAGATGTATTGCGTTTAACAGCAAAATACAATTTGGCGCGTATGCTGGAGCGGGATGATTTTTCCAAACGATACAAAGGCGGCAATCCTATTTCTATTGTAGAGTTTATGTATCCTTTGATTCAGGGATACGATTCAGTAGCTTTGCAGGCGGATATTGAGCTAGGTGGAACAGACCAAAAATTCAATTTATTGGTGGGACGGGATTTGCAAAAAGAATACGATTTACCGCAACAGGTTATTTTGACGATGCCTTTGCTTGTGGGCCTGGACGGTGATAAAAAAATGAGTAAAAGTTTGGGCAATTATATTGGCATTGACGAAAAACCGGAAGATATTTTTGGCAAAACAATGTCTGTCAGTGATGATCTTATGTGGGAATATTATAAATTGGTTACGGATGTTCCTTTGGAGGAAGTAGCTAAAATGAAACAAGATTGTGCTTTGGGCGCAAATCCGCGCGACGCAAAGGTACGTTTGGCAAAAGAGATTTGCGCGTCATTTCATGGCCCCCAAAAAGCGGAAGAAGCTTACGACCAGTTCCAAAAGATTGTTGTCCAAAAAGAAGTGCCAGATGATATTCCAGAAATTTATTTGGCCAAAGATTCCTTGCCGGTGAAGCTGGTTCAGTTAATGGCAGATCATGGATTGGCTGCTTCCAATGGGGAGGCCAAAAGGCTGATCAAAGGCGGCGGAGTTTCCTTGAACAATGAAAAAATTCAGGATCCAATGAGCAATTTGGATTACATAGAAAAAGAATCAGAATTTATTCTCAAGGCTGGCAAAAGAAAATTTTTGAAAATAATTGTCAAAGATGAGGCATGATGCTGCGGTTTTGCCGATAAAATGTTTATTGATTGTCATTTATTGATTATCTAAAAATTGTGTATGAAAATGATCATATAATAAAGGATACATGATGAAATTGTGTTATGAATTGTTTATAGGTTTGCGTTATTTGAGGCCAAAAAAAGGCAAAGGATTTTTTTCTTTTAGCTTTTTTCTTTCCACGTTTATTGTTTTTTTGGGTGTTTTTATTTTGATTGTGGTTATTTCTGTAATGGGCGGTTTTCAACAGCAGATCAAAGATACATTGCTGCAGGCGGATTCTCATATTTTGATCCGCAACCGGCCCCATATCAATACTTACAAACCACTGGACAATTACCAGGAGTTGGTAAAAAAAATTGAAACCCATAAGTCCGTAATCTGGGCTATGCCCTATATTCGCGGAGACGGGCTTTTGCGACGTTCTGGCGTGGTCAAACCGGTGCAAATTCGCGGTATACCGGTTGATCCAAAGACACGTATGGTTCCTAAAGGGCTGCAATCTATGATTGTCAATTATTTTGGAGAGAAATTGACATTGCCTAGCAGGCTGGTCATTCCCAAAGGACAAAAAATTTTGGCAGGGTATGAACTGAAAAATGAGATCAATTTGGATACTGGTACAAAACTGGAATTGATCGTGCCACAGGGCGATTTGACGGCTAGGGTTGGCTTGCAACCGGTCATTGAGGATTTTGAGGTGAGTGGTTTTTTCAAGACTGGATATTATGCGTATGATTCCTCTATGGTGTATATTTCTATGAAGGAAGCTGGCCGCATTTATGGAGTGGGGGACAAGGCTTATGGTATTGCAGTCAAGATCAAGGATTTGTTTGCCAGTTCCAAAGTGCGGGATGAAATATTGGACATTATCGGCCACAAGTATATGGGTATGACGATTGAAGAACAAAATGAAAATCTTTTTCAAGCTTTGCATTTGGAAAAAGGAGTGATGTCCATATTGCTTTTTTTGATTATTGTGGCAGCGGCTTTCAATATTACTGGCACTTTGATTTGGTTGGTAATGGACAAACGTAAGGCCATCGGAATCCTTAAATCATTGGGTGCCAGCTCTTCTTCTATATTAAAGATTTTTATTTTCCAGGGATTTTTTATTGGTGTTATTGGTACGGGAGCTGGTGTATTGCTGGGTGTGTTGACTGCTTCTAATATGGAAGTCATCATTCAAAATGTGGAAAAAGTCATCAATTTTGTCATGTCGTTTTTGTATCAATTGTTTGGCGCGTTTTGGAGCAAAATTTCTATTGTGCCCAAAATTTATTATGTAGAAGGTTTTCCGTCGCAGGTAGAGCTTGGCTTTGTACTCTGGGTCGCGGGATTTACAATTATCATTACAACATTGTCCGGTTTGGTGCCGGCCTGGCAAGCAGCCAAATTGCAGCCAGTAGAAACCATGCGCTATCAGTGAGGGAAAAATGGGATTGGCATTAAAAGTAGAACAAGTAGTAAAATTGTATGAAAGCGGCGGAAAAAAATTTCCGGTGCTAAGGGGTTTAGATTATCAGATTGAAGAAGGCAGTATGCAGGCCATTATGGGGCCATCTGGAGCGGGCAAGTCGACTTTTCTAAATTTGGTGGGCGGTTTGGACCGTTTTGATGAAGGCGAGATTTGGGTAAAAGATAAAAAGCTAAAAGAAATGGATTCAGTTGATTTGGCCATGTACCGCAATGAGCATATTGGATTTATTTTTCAGTCGCACAATCTTTTGCAAGAATTCACAGCTTTGGAAAATGTAGCTATGCCGCTTTTGGTTCGCCGCTACAAGAAAAAACATGCTTTTGAAGCAGCACAGGAGATTTTGCTTGAAGTAGGTTTGCAGGATAGACTGAAACATAGGCCCACCCAATTGTCCGGCGGAGAAAATCAACGAGTGGCTGTGGCCAGAGCATTGGTCACGGATCCTACATTGGTGCTCGCGGATGAACCGACCGGCAATTTGGATCAGGAGAATTCACAAAAATTAATGGAATTGTTGCTGCGTTTGCAGCAAACTAGAAATAAAACCATTATTTTGGTTACCCATGACAAAGCATTGGCGGACTTGGCTTTGCATATTGATTATATGATTGACGGTGTTATTCAAGAAAGGTGATAGATATGCCTCATTTTCTCGTAAAATACAAAAACCAGGGTGGCATGACTGAAAAAATTGTGGTTCAGGGAGAGTCCGAAGATGAGGTTTTGGCCCGAGTTCAAAAAAAAGGGCAGTTTATCATAGAAATTGTCGAGGCCACTGAAAAAAGTATCCAGCCGGCCAAAGGCAAGCACAAACGGGAAGATTTATTAATGTTTACGCGGCTTCTTAGTACTGTTGTGCGGGCCAATATACCTTTGGTGACTGGGTTGGATATTATTGCCAAGCAGATACAGTCTCCATTTTTTTTGAATGTAGTCAGAGATTTGGAAGCATCTTTGCGGGACGGCTTGTCATTATCAGAATCCATGGAACGTTTTCCATCTGTTTTTGATTCATTGTATTTGAATATGGTACGAGCCGGTGAGGTTACTGGCAAAATGGGTGATATCTTACCCAATTTATTTCAATATCAGAAAAAAAGCTATGGTCTGCGCAAAAAAGTCATTGCAGCTTTATTGTATCCGATTATTATTTTTGTTATTTCATTTGGGATTATTTTATTTTTCATTTTTTTCCTTATTCCGCAAATAGAAGAAATGTTTACTTCGTTTGGTGCTCAATTGCCGGCTATTACGGTTATTGTGTTGGAGATCAGTCGTTTTTTTCGGGAGTATGTGCTTTTATTTGCGATAATGCTTGGACTAATGATAGGCGGTTTTATCTATTTCAAGAAAACGCAATATGGCGCTTTGTTTTTGGATAAATTGTATTTGCGTATGCCTATATTCGGTGAATTGTTGCAAAAAATTTACATGGTGCGTTTTGCCTATACATTTTCTGTTCTTTATGGAAATGATGTAGCTATTCTGGAAGCATTGCGCATTGTTTCCGGCGCAATGGGCAATCGCTATTATGCCAACGCAATTGATCAGGCTACTGCGGATATTGAAGTGGGCGCAAAAATCGAGGATTCTTTTGCCAAAAGCGGCGCATTCCCCAGTTTGGTGATTCAAATGATCGCTATTGGAGAAGCGTCCCGGCGCGTGGATGAAATGCTAAGCGAAGTTTCCGATTTTTATGATGGTGAAGTGGATGTCGCATTGGAATCGATCACAGGCGTGATCCAGCCACTGGCAATTGTTTTTTTGGGAATTTTTATTGCTGTGACTTTGCTTGCATTGTTTTTACCAATATTCAACCTTTCCGGTATTGTCAGCTAAGGCGCAACCAGCCAGAGCCATAGATTCGCTTTACCTATCAAAAATGACATTGATGTGATTTTTTATTGACAAAAGATTATCAATTTGTAAAATGTTTTACTGGATGGAAAAAAACTTTTGGAGAATCAGAGGCAACATCGCTATGCATTGCTGCGCTATGCGCAAAATTTGAAAGCAAAGGGTTATGGCGAAGGATTTTGGGTGCCTATACAAAATGTTTTGAGGATATCGTGTGTTTTTTTCAAAGGAGGGATATGCGCCATATGGCGGGTATATTACTCATATTATGGAATCACTTTCTTTTATTAAAGACATTACATGTGAGAATGTATAAAATAACTACTTTACAAAATATTCCCATATTGTGTAATGCAGTTTTTTAATAAAATAATCCGTCGACGCTGCGCCCCGTTGGGCATACGAAAAAGAGAAACTATATGAGTGATATAACTGAAGATTTACTGAATCCTGATGTCGGTATAGAACCGCTGAAT
>CAZCVM010000045.1:0-10706 GCA_964501965.1 uncultured Leptospiraceae bacterium
GTGATATTGTACCTGGCTAATAATTTGCGGCTATAATAAAAATTTTCGTATGTGTTGCGAGCCTGGTTTTCGACGAGTATTTTTTCACTGGGAACGTCCAACGATAAAAGTAAACGGCGCATTGGATTGGCAACAGGTTCATCTCGCTTATAAAGAATATTGTCCGCTAAACCGCCAGTAACCACAATGTAAGCCTGACCAAGACTCAATTTCCACAAACGATACCCTTCCATGACACGGGCATAACTATGCTGATCCAATTGATGCCCAGGCGGTAAATTGTTTCCTGTTCTCGAGTCAGCAGACAGGATAATAATAGCGCGAGCTTGTGACGGCCATTGTCGCAGTGGACTGGAAATGGTGCCAAAACTGTTTTCCAAGGGTAAAATAAGTCCATCGGAAACAGGCCGTATGGATAGAATATATAGCATTGCCAAACTGATAAATACCAGAGCGCGAAGTTTTCGGATTCGTTGGCGTAGTATGAATTTGCTTTGTTTGCCTCGCCGAATTTGTTTATTTGTCAGATGAAGGCCTAAGTAGGATGCGCATAGTAACAGAAATAGTATGCCTATGGGGAGTACGAATCGTTTGATTATTTTGGCTAAGAAGAAGTCCATTTTTGTTTCCTTTTTTATGTTTGATCCAGAATAATTGATCCGGTAAGTCTGTCAATTGACTATGGATTAGCGAAAAAGCAAAAACAGTTATTTAAAACATAGTTATTTAAAGCGGTTTGATAAATATTCCTTGCCAAAATAGTGAAATCTTATATTTTGTGTAATTTGTTGGACAAAAAAATAAATCAAAGGCAAGCAATTTAATGGCGATTACAGAATCCATTTTAGTGATGGAACCGAGCCGGTTTCTCGTTGCGAATTTACAACAAAAGATTCAAAGCTTGCAGATGGGGGTCAAAGAAATTGCCTCATTGCGTGATTTGCGCCTCATAAATGAGAAAGATATCGCTCAGTGTTTTGCGGCTGTTGTGGATTTTTCTATGCCGGATGCGCCCAATGGTGAGCATTTGGAGTTTCTGGCAAATTTCAAGCTGCCGGTACTTGGTTTAACCGGTCAGTATGGGAAAAATGCTAGGGATATGATTGTTCATAGAGGGGTGGTGGATTATTTTTATAAGTCCGATGAAAAATGTGTTCAAAATATTAAATTTACTTTGGAGCAATTGCGTTTCATAAAAAACCGGAAAGCATTGATTGTCAATGATTCAAAAATGCAGACATTCATATTAAAAAAAATGCTCAATGAATTGGGTTTGAGAGCGCAATGCGTGGCTACAGGTGAGGAGGCTTTGGCTCTCATTGACCAGGACCCAAAAATATTAATTGTGTTTACGGATTATATTTTGCCTGGCATGGATGGTTTGGAATTTATTCGACAGCTAAGACAAAAATTTTCAAAGCGCACTTTGATTGTTATGGCAATGACGGGAACAATTTCAGACGATTTATTTGCCCAGGTGTTTAAAGTCGGAGCGGATGAAGTTTTGACCAAACCATTTAAAATGGAAGAATTGAATAAAAGATTGTTTCGGGAGACAGAATTGTTAATATTGAAAAATAGATATAAGAAATTGATGCAAAAATACAAAGAGCAAAACATCAGGCTTCAAAATCGATAAGAACAAAATATTTATGAATAATCAAAAAAAATAATTTAAAAATGATAAAATATAAAAAAAGGATAAAAAAATGGCAAATGAAAATATTCAATCAGCAGTGAAAAAAAACGGGTTTGTAATTATCAATGTGCAAGGAAAGCTAGACGCTGGTACAGCCCCCAAATTCAATGAATACATGAAAAGTATTTTGGGTAAGGGTGAAACAAAAATTATTCTTGATTTGGGAAATGTGCAATACATGGCGTCCTCTGGCCTGGGTGTATTAATCGCGAGCCAGCAAATTGCAAATCAACAAAAAGGAGAAGTTTATTTGTGCAATGTGCCAGCCAGTATTCAAAAAGTTTTGAGTTTACTGGGTTATAGTGATGCTTTTACTATGGCTGATTCTGTTGAGGCATTGTTGAAAGAAGTTTCAAACGGATAGTAGTAAATTTTATTGCCCAAATGTTTATCTATCGTTGATTTAATAGCAATTAATAGCAATTTATAGCAATGTCTGCCCATTCGCAATATATCCTGGAGAAATTGCATCGGGTGTCCCGGGAGCCGGGAGTCTATTTTTTTTATGACTCCAAGGGCACTGTGATATACGTTGGAAAAGCTCTGAATTTGCACAACCGATTGCGCTCATATTTTCGGAAAGAATCAGATGATGTAAAAACAAATTTTCTGAAAAAACATATTAATGATTTTGAAATAATATTAACAGGTTCAGAAAATGAAGCGTTGATACTTGAATCCATATTAATAAAAAAGCATCTGCCCAAGTACAATGTCAGCCTAAAAGATGATAAACGTTATCCATATATTTGTCTTACCACGGATGAACCTTTTCCGCGTTTATTTATAACAAGAAATTTGAGCAGAAAAAATAGCAAAAATGCTTATTATGGGCCATATACGGATGTTCGTTATATTCGAGAAACATTGGATGATTTGCATAAGATATTCAAAATACGTAGCTGTCGTTTGAATTTACCCAAGCAAAAGCTTGCCAGACCTTGTTTAGAATATGATATTGGCCGTTGCGAAGCTCCTTGTGTGGAATATATTAATGAAGAAGTCTATCAAAGCAGGGTCAAAGCTTTACAAAAATTTTTGGATGGCCATGTAAGTCAAACAATGGATTCATTGCGTTTGGAAATACAGGAACATGCTCAAAAATTGGAATTTGAAATAGCCGCGCAAAAAAGAGATATTTTGCGTGGTATCGAATCTCTTGGCAAAAAACAGCATGTGGACTTAAAAAGCAGCGATAATAGCGATGTAATTGGTTTTGCCGTAGAAAACGGGGAGGGTAGTTTTATTTTGTTGCGGGTACGAAAAGGTATTATGGTGGAGCGCAGACCATTTTTTTTCAAAGGAAAGCCGGAGTGGCCGTTAGCGGATTTTTGGGAAGCATTTTGGCGGGATATTTATATTCATTTGGAAGCAGCGGTAATACCGGAAAAAATATTTGTGCCGGTAGATATGGAAATAAATCATACAGTGCAACGTATTTTGGCGGAAAGAACGAAGCGGACGGTTTCTATTGAATTTGTTTCAGGGGTGAGCAATGATTTAATAGATGAAAATGATGTTGATTTTGTAGCGGACGCGCCAGTAGAGTACCAAAAAAATGGCCAACAATTCACTGGCCTTTTGCGCCTGGCCCAAAAAAACGCGGTTATGGAATTGAAGGAAGAGATATCACGAAAGAATTTTCGTGATAAACGCGCTGCTTTGAATGACATAAAGAAGCATTTAGGTTTATCTGGATTGCCTCGTTTGATAGAATGCTTTGATGTTTCCACGATACAGGGTAAGCACACAGTTGCTTCTTTGGTTTCTTTTTATGATGGCCAACCGTATAAAAAAAGATATCGGCGCATGCAAATTCGTAGTGTGACGGATGCGCCCGATGATTTTGCGGCAATGCATGAAGCTGTGGCCCGATATTTGAGCCGTTTGATTGCCGAGGACCGAACTTTGCCGGATTTGCTGCTTGTGGACGGCGGCAAAGGACAATTGAGTGCTGCTTTGTCTGCTATGAATGATTTGGGATTGTCAGAACATATACCAATGGCATCGTTGGCAAAACGTATGGAAGAAATTTATTTGCCTGGTTATGAAAAACCATTGACATGGCAAAAATCAGACAAAGGTCTGGTTTTGCTGCGCGCGGTTCGTGATGAGGCGCATCGATTTGCCATTACTTATCATAGATTGCTACGCAACAAGCAAAGTTTGCGCAGCGCATTGAAAAATCAACAATTGGATAAAAAAAATGAGTCAGGAAAATAATATTTCCTAAATCAAAGATGTATAATTTTTTTTTCATTGAATTTGTGAATGAACTGAAAAATATGGTATCGTAATATGAAAAAAGGAAGAATAATGCTTAGTTTTTTAAAAGATATGTCACGGCTTAAGCGTAAATTGTTATTATACTTTCTTTTAATAGCCATTGTCTCCACATCTGTTACTGCGGAAATTATTTTAGAGCTGGGAAGTCCGGTATTCAAAAATGCAGTTATTAAGAATCTGCATTCAGAAATATCAAAGAATACGGATAAGGCCAGTGCTGATAAATTGATTAAAAAAATTGACTTTGATAAGGTTTTTGATCCTATAGGCAGTTTGCAGATTCGAGCAATTTTGCTATTATTGGTCATTTCATTGAGTATTGTGGGTGCTTTTTTTCAATATACCAAAGATATTGTTTCACCAATGGAAGGCATGGTTTTGGCCACGAAAAGAATGGCTGATGGGGATTTGAGCGTGTCTGTACCGGTAATGACTAAAGATGAGATAGGTCAAGTAGGGTCTTTGATTAATGATATGAGCGTCAATTTGCAAGAAATGATCTTACAGGTGAAACAAGAAGTCATGCGTTTGAAAGAAAAAATTGCCATTGCCAATGATAAGATTGTGACTTTTTCGGAAGATACCAAAATCCAGGATATACTTCGCACGAAAAAAATGAAAGTCAAAGACTTGAAAGGTTTTTTGGAATTGGGTACTGATGTTGCGAAAATGATGGATGAAATGATCGGAGATTTGTCAGCTTTGCAAGCTTTTGCCAATATGTATAAGGTTTTTCAATTGAGTTCACAAATTGGCGGCATGGAGACGAAGATGGATACTTCCCAGGATGCCAAGAATTCCCAGGATGTATGATTTTTTAATTGGTTAAGTATTTTTCAATATTTTTACTATATTTTTTCAATAAAGACTGGATTACAATGCTATGAGTTTAGAATATTGGTATATGTTTCCCATCTCTGTGGTCATCGCTATATTGGCGAATGCAGCGGGGTTTTCCGGAGGTATCATTTTTCAGCCGATATACAATATTTTTATGAATATACCTATCGCAAATTCAGTAGCTACCGGTATTGCCACGGAAACAGTGGGTATGACGAGCGGCGCTTTGCGGTATTTTTGGCAAAAACAATTGGAATTGTCTGTAGGCTTGACAATGGTTATGCTGACAATACCTGGTATTGTAATCGGCAATCACGTGTTAATGATCGTCAATGGCAATATATTGAAAATTGTTTTGGGGGTGGCTATATTTATTTTGGCTACCATGCAATTGATCACAGCGGTTCAAAATAAATTTGGCACAAAAACCAATGTGCCCATTGAGGACATTTACGGATTTATGTGGGTCCCCCCTTTGGGCGGTTTTTTTTCCGCGACAACAGGTACTGGTATGTGTGAATTGTCTCAACCTGTATTGGAACGCGGTATGAATGTACAAACCAAACGCGCGAATGCCACTGCGGTATTGATAGAAGCCACAGGAGACTGGATTATTACCATATTGAATCTTCATGCTGGATTTATCATGTGGGAACTTTGGATATTCACCGGTTCTGGGGTAATTGTTGGCGGTCAAATCGGTCCTTATCTGGCCAAATATTTGCCGGACAAAATAATTAAAATAGTTTTTTCTGTTTTTGTTCTTATGGTAGCTTTGTTTTACATGTACCAGGGCATTGTTTGGCTATTAAAATAATTTGCAATAGTTTATTAGTTTTCTCAATTATTTTTATATATTATAAGGCGGTCATTAATGGGGATTTTGGATCATTTTTCTTTGTCTTTACCAAAAATTGATGAACACAATGTTTGGATATCAAAAGCTGAATCCGCCCGGCAGCAGCTTTTATCCGGCAATGGCGCAGGTTCAGAATTTACGGGCTGGTTGGATTTGCCGCAGCAAATTTTTGATTCAGGTATTGTTGCAAAAATTGAAGAGCAGGCCACTATTCTTCAGAACCAAGGTTCTGTTTTGGTTGTGGTCGGGATAGGTGGTTCTTATTTGGGGGCCAGAGCTGTTATTGAGGCTTTGGGCGGATCCTGGCACAATCTGCAAGTTTTAACAGGCAAGAAAAAGGGGAATGCTATTTTTTATTCCGGGCATCATATCGACGCGATGGAAATGGAAAATTTGGAGTCAATGCTCTGGGATCATAATTTTTCTATCAATGTGATTTCCAAATCAGGAACCACTACGGAACCGGGATTGGCTTTTCGCCGGCTAAAGCAATTGGCCAAGCGCAAATACGGCAATGATTATGTTCAAAGAGTGGTTGCGACAACGGATGCAAATAAAGGTGCGTTGAAAAAAATGGCTGATAAAGAAAGTTTTGCGTCATTTGTGATTCCTGATGATATTGGCGGAAGATACAGTGTTTTGACTCCGGTAGGTCTTTTGCCCATTGCTGCGGCTGGTTTTTCTATCAAAGATCTTTTGCAGGGTGCTATGGATATGTCCCGGCTGCTGCGTGATACTTCCGCAGGAGAAAATATTGCCAATCAGTACGCTGCTTTGCGCAATGCAATGTATCATCAGGGAAAACAAATCGAAGTGCTGGTGTCCTATTTGACCAGAACTCAAATGCTCGCGGAATGGTGGAAGCAATTGTTTGGTGAAAGCGAAGGAAAACAGCACAAAAGTCTTTGGCCAGCTTCTGTTCAATTTACTACGGATTTGCATTCTCTCGGTCAATGGCTTCAGGATGGACCAGCGATTTTTTTTGAAACCATTGTCGCCTGGACTGAAAATAGCCTTTTGACTATTGAAAATGACCATGAAAATTTGGACAATTTGAATTATTTGACAAAAAAAACATTGCCGGAGATCAATGATATTGCACGCCAGGCAACACAAAAAGCGCATGAATCCAATGCTCCTATAGGAAATATTTATCCAGGGGTGTTAAATCCTTACAATCTAGGTGCCTTGTTATATTTTTTTGAGTTTTCTTGCGCGGTAAGCGGTTATATGCTGGGCGTGAATCCTTTTGATCAGCCGGGTGTAGAATTTTATAAAAAAAATATGTTTCAAATGCTGGGTAAACCAGGATTTTGACAAAAAAATTCCTGCTGTAAATATATTTTCACGAAAAAATATATTTACAGCAGGGTAATATGCCACAAATTTCCTCTCTTTGGGTAAATTATCAAAAAATACAGCCCTTTGATAATAAAAATGCAAAAAAAATGCAAAAAAAAGTGACTAATCCAAAAAAATAGTTGAAATATTTTAATAGTCTTTTATATTATATATAAAATAAATCAATAAGAAAACGGTAGGGATATGAGAAAAACTACAACAAAAAAGAAAAAGACAGCGGTCGCAAGACCCAAGAGTTCATTAACGACGGGCAAGGGCTCTCCAGAGAAAAAGAGAAAGAATCTTGTTTCTCAAATAGACGGAGAAGTACCTACTTTGTCAGATTATTTAGCTCCTTCGGAAAAAGAGTATATCCAAAAAGTAATAGATGATTGCGCTGGTAATTTGGTGCAAGCAAGTCTTATTTTGGATGTAGCACGCAACACATTGAAGTCAAAGTTGAAAAAACACAAAATTAAGCTTCCTAAATAGTTGCTATTACTACCCATTGGCAATTTTTTTGCCAATGGGGGTTTTTGTTTACATTGAATTTTTTGAAAGCATTATCAAATAATGCCTTCCATTGTTGTTTTTAATATAGTTATTTAAAAAAATCTGGTTTTTCGATCCAGCTTTTAATATATGCTTTAATATATGCTATGAACAATCGGCTTTGGAAAAAAAATCCTGCTTTACATATTAAGATTGTCTAAAAATTGTTTCAGCAAATTTGAAAAGATACAGGCTGAAATGAAAAATTTATCTATTTTCCCCAATTTACAAAAAGAAAATGCGGATAAAATTATTGAAAAGATATTATCTTTTTTGTCGCATAAAGATATCCGTGTTCGAATTCCCATTGAATTGCAACCGGATTTAGCGGGTATTCCCAAAGAGTATTTTCGTGACGCAGCCGAAATTTTGGAAACCAGTGATATGGCGATTTCTATTGGCGGTGACGGGACTTTTTTAGCTGCTTCCAGGTTTTTTGCTCAAAAAACCATACCAATTTTAGGGATCAACCTGGGCAGGTTAGGTTTTTTAACCGAGTTTTCTTATGATCAAGCAATTGATAAAATGGAAGATATTATTCAGGGTAAGTTTTCTGTTACCAGGCGAATGCGGCTTGAGGCGGAATGGGAGATTGATGGTCACCGGGAAACTTGTACGGTTCTCAATGATGTAGTCATTGCCAAAGGCGGCAAATCCAGGGCGATTCCGATCTATTTGGCTGTGAATGATGAGTATTTTTGCAGATATCGTTCTGATGGAGTTATTTTTGCGACGCCAACCGGTTCCACTGCGTACAATCTGTCATTGTTTGGCCCTATTTTGCATCCAACAAGTGAATCATTGATTGTGACACCCATTTCACCGCATACTTTAGCGATCAGACCGGTGGTTTTGCCGGTCAGTGCCACTGTGGAATGCCAGATCGAAGAGATTGATCCAGTGCATGATGATGATACTTTTTTAACTTTTGACGGTCAGGTATCTTTGCAAGTAAAACGTGGGGACAAAGTTTGGATCCGCCGGGCACCGGAATCCGTGGATATCATTTCTAATGATGATCATTCTTTTTATGGTACGTTACGTTCTAAATTGGGATGGGTAGGCTAATATGCTTCAGGAAATGAAAATTAAAAATTTTGCTTTGATCAAGGAGATAAGTATACGGTTCGCTCATGGTTTAAATATTTTAACGGGTGAAACCGGAGCTGGTAAATCTATCATTATTGATGCCTTGAGCGCGATACTGGGCGAAAAGATGACAGTGAACTTTATTCGTTCCGGCGAAGACAGGTCGGTGATAGAAGGAACTTTTTTATTGGAGCCGGATACGCAGGCAGAGCGTCTTCTTGATGAGATGGGAATTGAGGTGGAAGGCCGGATTGTCGTGATTCGGCGTGAATTGGGTCGGGACGGCAAAGGCCGGAGTTTTATCAATGGAGTTCGCTTGCCCACTTCGAAGTTGAAAGATGTAGGAAATCTTTTGGTCGATATTCATGGTCAAAATGAACATCAGGCAATATTGCGGGTGCAAAATCATTTGGATATTCTGGATTTGTATGGTCAAAATGAAGGTTTGATGCAACAGCGCGAAAAGATCAAGGCGTTGTACAAAAAATATACGGACTTGAGTCAGATACTCAAAGATTTGCAAGCCAATTCACATGACAAAGAAATGCGCGCGGAATTGTTGGGCCATGCTGTGCAAGAGCTTCAAGAGGCTAATATTTTATCCGGAGAGGAAGAAGAGCTGAAATCTGAGGCCAGGAGGTTATCTGGTGCTGAAAAATTGTTTTCCGAGCTTAGCCAGGCTCATCAGGCATTGAATGGCGCGGAAAGTGAAGAAGAAAATGTAATGTCCATGTTGGGAAAGGCGGAAACATTTTTGCAGGCAGGGTCTGAAACAGATGACCGGCTGCTTCCATTGGTTTCACAATTGCAGGAAAGTTTGTTCCAAATACAGGATGTAAATCAAAATTTAGGTCAATATCTGGACAAAATAGAGTTTTCACCACAGCGTTTGGAAGAGGTAGAATCCCGTCTTGATCTCATGTCCAAATTGTTGATTAAGTACAAAGCCAAAGATGTGCAAGAACTTTTGGAATACCAAAAAAAAGCACAACGGGAATTGGATCATATTAATTTGAGCGATGAGCAGATTCAAAATACCCGACAAGATTTGCGAGATTTGGAAAGTGAATATTCTGGTCAGGCGGAACAATTGTCCGAAAAACGCAAGTCTGTGGCGCAGATTTTGGAACAGCAGGTCAATCTGGAACTTAAAGAATTGGTTATGGAGAATACTTTGTTTCGGGTTCAAATAGATCAAATAAAGGATGAGCAATCGGCTATTCAATATGGTACAAACACCGTGCGTTTTGCTTCTTATGGCGTGGACCAAGTAGAATTTTTTATTGCTGCTGGAGCAAAAGAACAGCTAAAACCATTGCGCAAGATTGCTTCCGGCGGTGAAATGTCCAGAATTATGCTGGCAATAAAAAAATTGATTATTGATAAAGTGGAACCGCAGAGCATGGTATTTGATGAGGTAGACGCGGGCGTTGGCGGAAAAGTTGCCGAAAGAGTAGGACGTAAACTGAAAGCATTGAGCAAAGGCGCGCAAGTCATTTGTATTACCCATTTGCCGCAAATCGCAGCCATGGCAGATATTCAGTTTTTTATCGCCAAAGACAAAGATGCGGATGGACGAATGATCACTCAATTGAAACGGCTGACAAAGAAAGAACGTGAACAAGAAATCGCCCGTATGATGTCAGGTGAAAAAATAACGGACCTCACTTTGCAGCATGCCAGAGAAATGATTGCAATGGTCCAGCCATGATTTCTTTGATAACTGCGATAAAAGCAGAAATAAAATTTATACAAAGTGGATAGAAGAATATGAAAACAATAGCTGTATACAGTATCAAAGGGGGAGTGGGCAAGACTGCCGCCTCGGTCAATCTGGCCTATGCCGCGGCCGCCGACGGTCATGCCTCGCGGCGTTGCAGCTGCACGCCCGCTCGCTGGTCGGACGACTGAGGAAGGCGGATTCGGACCAGGTGCAGCATGCCATTCGGGCGGTCTCGGCTCTGCCGAACCCCGCGCTTTGTGCATCCGCGCAGGTCGTCGATCACGGGGGCGACCGGGGCGCTCAGTTCGCCCGGCTCG
>CAZCVM010000046.1:0-723 GCA_964501965.1 uncultured Leptospiraceae bacterium
CGCGTCTTTGGATTCTACTAAAAGCATGGAAAGACCAGCTGCTCCTGTTTTGAAAGTACCGTCTGGCTTTTTGACTGTACGCACAACTGTTAGATAGACTTGTCCGTCTGGAGTATGAGGGCAGCCATGGGTGATCCACATTTTTGTGCCAGTTACATACCATTTGCCGTCTTTCAAGACCCCTTTGGTTTGCGCGTTTTGCAGATCAGAACCATAATTGGGTTCGGTCAAAAGCATGGCAGCTCCCATTTCGCCGCTGGCAATTTTGGGAATGTATTTTTCTTTGAGTTCATCACTCGCGAATTTATAAATAACTTCGCCCAGATCCTGAGTTCCCATTAAAGTGGCCATACCAGTGTCCGCAGCAGAAATCAATTCTGCGCCAATCGCATTGGCAACATTGGGAAATTGCCAACCGCCGTATTTGCGTGACAATAATAGGCCCATGTATCCATTTTCTGTTAAGACCTGGACATTTTTGTCGTATTCTTCCGGTGTTTTTACCTGGCCGTCCACCAATTTCATGCCTTTTTCCTCTATAGGACGGGCATGTTCCATGATTTCTTTGGCGCAGATTTCCCCGAGTCCTTGCAATGTGGATTTGTAAATATCTACAGCTTCTTCGACAGATCCAGGAGCAAAACTATATGTTTCGTCTCCGGATTCTTCATACAATTTTTTATCATGGAAGTCTTCTTCCCGTAAAGGTACAACCAAATTCCA